>JAYPJO010000152.1:0-5137 GCA_038128465.1 Gammaproteobacteria bacterium | reverse complement strand
CGAAGAAAAACAATCTGCTGACATTGCAGCATATGATGCTATTCCGGTTTCTGCAGACAGCGAAAACCGCGTTGATTTGCATTCTGCCATGCAGGCAATAAAAGACAAAAACATAGAAAGTTTGATGGTAGAAGGAGGCGCAACAGTAATCACAGAGTTTTTAAGGCTGAAACTGGCAGATGCCATTGTTATGACTGTGGCACCAAAGATTATTGGTGGTTATAAAGCTGTCGGAGCTTTGGGTATAGATGATTTGGCACTGGTACCTGAAATTTCACCCGTACATTATGACAGGCTGGGGCAGGATTTAATTGTCTGGGGTGATATGCAATACAGAGTGCCGGCATGATGAAGGCTAAGCAATTGTGGTTCACAGAACCCTGCAAAGTTAAAATTAAAGAGCAGGAATTACCGGAAGTATCCGGTGATGAAGTGCTTGTCGAATCAATATTGTCCGGTATAAGTGCCGGTACTGAAATGCTGGTTTATCGTGGTCAATTACCGCAAGACCAGCCGCTGGATATTTCCATAAATGCTTTTCAGGGTCTGGACGCAAGCTACCCATTACCTTATGGATATTCCTGTGTGGGTAAAATTATTAACACAGGTGAAAACGTAGATGATTCCATGCAGGGTCAAAGAGTATTTGCCTTTCAACCACATGCTTCACATTTCATTTGCAAGCCTGAGCAACTGGTTTTTTTACCTGATGCAATAACAGATGAAGCAGGTGTCTTACTGGCAAATATGGAAACCGCAATAAACCTTTTCATTGATGGCGCTGCTCAGACAAATGAAAAAATAGCAATATTGGGAGCAGGTATCGTCGGACAATTGCTGAATGTGGTTTTAAATCAACAGTTGGTAAATGAAATTTGTGTTATTGACCACATTGGCGCACGCAGAGATCTGGCAGCAAGACAAAAACAGACAGTCAGTAAAGCACCAGGAAGTGATGACCTGGAAGAGTTTGACCTGATTTTTGAATTAAGCGGAAATCCGCAGGCCTTGAATGAGGCTATTAACATTTCAAAATTTGCAGCTCGTATAATTGTTGGCAGCTGGTACGGGAATAAAGAAGCAGCACTTAATCTGGGGGGGAAATTCCATCGTGAGCGCCTAAGAATTTTCAGTAGCCAGGTTAGCACGATTAGCCCGGAACATGCTGGACAGTGGACAAAGGAGTTAAGATTGCAAGAAGCCATGCGGGCATTAGAAGTCTTAGATGTCGAAGCTTATATTACCCATCGTTTCCCGTTTTCACAGGCCGAGCAGGCCTACCAGTTACTTGAAGAAAGGTCTGAAGAAAAAACAGATAAACAGACAATAGATTTGCTTCAGGTAATTCTGACCTATGAGGACTAAACCATGTATAACATTGCAGTACAAAAAGATTTTATTGCACAGCATTTCCTGATCGGGGGTGACTGGGGTGAAGAAAATGAGCCCCATTCACATCATTATGTACTTGAACTGATAATCGAAAGCAATGAACTTGATCAACATGGCTACCTGGTTGATATAGTTGATATTGAAGCCGGTCTTGATCTTTGTGTTAAGTATTTTAAAGATAAATTACTGAATGAATTGCCCGAATTTAAGGGTATAAATCCAAGCCTGGAGCATTTCTCTCGCATTATCTGGGAGTTCCTGCTGAAACAGATTAATCCACCTGGCAGTGGCATTATGGAAATCAAGTTGTGGGAAAATGATTACTGCTGGGCATCCTATAAGAAAGAATTCTGATTGATTCTTAGCAGAAAACTATGCGAATTGGTTTAGTCATCTATGGGGACATCAATACTGTCAGTGGTGGCTACCTTTACGACAGAAAGCTGGTAGAACATTTACGGGAAAATGGTGATGAGGTTTCGGTAATAAGCCTGAGCCAGCAATCATATTTTAAAGCTTTGTGTAGTAATGCCATTCCTGAAGTATTTACAAAAACCAGTGCAAATAAATTTGATGTTGTGATACAAGATGAACTTGTTCACCCATCTTTTTGGACTATTAATAACACCCTGAAAAAACACCTGAACTGCCCCGTTATTGCCCTGGTTCACCTATTAAAAAGTGCTGAACCAGCACCCAGGTATATGAGCTTTATCTACAGAGCCTTTGAAAAGCGCTATCTGCAATCTGTCGATGGTTTGATAGTCAATAGTAATGAAACGCTGGATAAAGCCAGAATGCTGTTAAACAATACCTTGCCGCCTGTTGTCACCGCAGTGCCCTGTGGTAATAACTTTTTAATAAAAAGTTCTGAGCAAGCCATATCCAGAAGTTATGAAGATCACAAATTAAAATTATTGTTTGTTGGTAATATTTCCAGACAAAAAAATCTGCATGTTGTTATCGAGGCAATGAGTGAAATAAACGATGACAGAATCATTTTAACTGTCATTGGTAAAGAAGATATTGATCTGCGGTACTTAAAAAAAATTAAAAAGATTATTAAAAGCAGGGGACTGAGTGAACGAATTCATTTTAAGGGGCAGTTAGGTGGCGAGGCTTTAAAGGAGCAATATTGCAATCATGATGTTTTTGTTTTGCCATCAGTAAATGAAGCATATGGCATAGTATTTCTGGAAGCCATGCAATTCTCATTGCCTGTGCTGGGCTGTAGTTCAGGTGGTGCAAAAGAAATAATTGAAGACGGAGAAAATGGTTTTTTAATCCAACCAGATGACAGTTTTACACTGGCAGAAAAAATTCGAATCTTGCATGAAGACAAAACTCTAATACAGCGTATGTCGAATTATTCTCGACAGAAATATATACAGCACCCGGTCTGGAAACAAAGCATCGATAAAATAAGAACATTTTTACTTTCAATGGCCCACAATCAGGAGGCCCGTGTTGGTTAATGAAACTTTTGACTATGTTCAGTATCTGGATATAAAAAAACATATTGATGATAGAAGCCTGAATACTGAAGTCTGGCGAAAGTTTTATGGCTGGCTATCTGATAAAAAGCAGAATAAACAACTTGATATTCTGGAGATTGGTGCAGGGATAGGCACAATGATCGAACGTTTACTGGATAATAAATTACTGCATAATTGTCATTATATTGCATTAGAACCTGAAGCGGATTTTATGCAGACAGCACAAAGTCGTCTTGGATGTTGGGCCGGTAACAATGGCCTTGTGTTTGATCAGATTGGTAATGGGCAATGGCAATTAAAAGGAAGAGAACTGGATGTCCGGATAAGCTGGGTTAATGCCAGTGCCGACCATATAGATAAACTCTATGCTGATGAAAATTTTGATCTGATACTCAGCCATGCTGTGATAGATCTGTTACCTGTTCCAGAAATTATGCCATGCATTTTGAATAAGCTTAAACCGGCAGGAGGATTTTATTTTAGCCTGAATTTTTCGGGCCAAACGCGATTTACACCAACTAATGAACATGATGCTGAAATCACCAGGCTCTACCATGCGGATATGGACAGCAGGTTTTCCAATCTGAAATGGCAGGCAAGCAAGACTGGTGTATTACTAAAACCATGGCTGAAAAATTATGGTTGCAGTGCTGTTGTCGATGGCAGCTCAGACTGGCATCTGACAAAAAGCGACCAGCTTTTTACTGAAAATATTCTGGATACAATTAAAAAAGCACTGGCTGGTTTACCAGAACTTGAAGCATGGCTTGAATCTCGATATATCCAGCTGAAACAAGGAGGTCTTGAGCTAGTCATATCCAACCGGGATTGCTTTGGTCTGAAGTAGTCTAGCGCAAAACAGCCCCATTCCTAGCATCAGCAGGTCACGGAACCTGATCAGAGCTAGTAATGCTGCAGCTGAAGTGATCGGTAATTCCAGTACCGTAAAACTCCAGATTACGGCTGCCTCCAGAGTGCCAATACCTCCAGGCAGAGGTAATAAAAAAGCCAGGCGCATGGCAATCAAAACCAGCACAAACTGACCGACATCCAGATAAAGCTCAAAAAACCCCAGTACCAGATATAACTCGACAAATGTCAGCAGCCACCCCGTAACCGATAAGGATAATGCTGAAACAAGTGCAGCTTTGTCAGATAACAATTCTTGAAAACCGGAATTGGAAAAATCAATGTGCTTATGGATTTTAGACAGACGAGAATTGCCAAGCCATTGCTGAGCAAGCTTTAGGATACGCTTGCTTACAGATTTTCTGTGAAAAACAAGAGCCCATGCAAACAGGCTCAGAAATAACATGATTAACAGGATAATAAGAGCCAGGCTAAACCAGTCTGCCAGCCCGGCCTGGGAGAAGATTAAAATAAAAATACCAAGCAACAGCACAGCAAAGTTAACCCAGAGTTCAAAGAAACGATCAGTAGCTACTGACTGGATTGCACAAGCTGGAGGGATATTGAATTTTTTCCAGAGCCAGAATATCTGAAAGGGCTCACCGCCAAACTGCGGTCCTGGCGTAATAAAGCTTATACTTTGACCAGCCTGACGTAATAACAAAAGATCCAGAAAAAGCAGATTAAGATTGAGACCATTATTTAGTACAAGCCAGCGCCAGACAAACACCAAGATGATCACCAGGTTTAAAGACAGCCAAAGCGACCATTGCTGAACTGTCAAATCTGAAATGGAGCTGAAGATTGTCGATAAGGGTAAATCATGTATTAACCAGGCAGCCAGTAACAGAGCGATACCCCAGTTGAAAAAGTTCAGCGTCCTGTAGTTAAGCATCAGGCACCATCATAACGATTCACCCAGCTCTCATCCCATTGCCAGCAAGAGTATTTTCCGGTACCAAGCTGCATAATCCAGATAACGGCAACTAGTAAAACTCCATCTGAAATAGTCATGTTGATGCCAAGAAACAGCCAGCACAATAAGCACGAAAGAATCACTGCGAAAAGCCGACCAAGTATGCCCAGTAAAATCAACCAAGCAGAAACACCAAGTGATATAAATAATACGAGTGTGCCAGGAGAAGTTAATTGGTCGCCCTGCCCATCCGAAGAACTTATCCTGTGTAGGCAGAAAACTAGCAGTACAGTTACAAGTACTCTGAGGGCAGGCAATAAAATGACCTGTAACCAGCCAGATAGTCGCAGAAGAAAGTTATCTAGATCTGAGCCTCTTTTTAATTGCCCGCTTATCGTGCACCAGTCGATGATAAAACCAAATA
>JAYPJO010000151.1:0-5139 GCA_038128465.1 Gammaproteobacteria bacterium | reverse complement strand
GCATACATATCGGTTTTATACGCAATGTTAATGATGAGCCTGACATCACCACCCATACCATAACCAGGGAAGACATTTTTGCCGCAGTATCCAATAGCCACTTCTTGATAAAAGCAAAAACAGTCGCGTTGAAGAACCTATCCAATGAAGCCTTTATTGTTTTTCCACGTGTTACCAGACCGAGTTTTGCAGACCAGACCATAGCACAGTGCCGAAAGGCAGGTTTTGTTCCGAACATCGTGCAGGAAAGTGAAGATGCTACCAGTGCCCTGGTCCTTGTCAGTACCGGAATGGGTATCGCCCTGGTGCCTCAATCTGCCTGTAACATTAAAATTCCCGGGGTAAATTTTATTCCCCTGAGTGATAAAAATTTTCACGCTGAACTTAGCTGCATACATTTATCAAAGCGTCGCGCCCCGGTCCTTGACGCATTTCTAGAGATCATCAACACTTCCAGGCAATAACCTTTTAGGTATCAAGATTGCGCACAATCGGTATTGGATTATTGTGCTGCTGCCTATTATTGTGCCTGAAAAAGTAAAACACCTAGCGGAGATTATTACCATGAATGAACAGTCACAATTACAAAGATACCAGGCAATTATCACCGATATTATTGAAGCCATCAGGGGCGTTTTAAGAAAGCATGATGTTACGTTTAATGAGTATCGGGCAGGGTTTGGGCATATGATCAGATTGGCTCAGGCCGGTGAAATACCACTATTACTGGATTGCTATCTGAACCAGATCATATGCGATATCGAAATGCAAACGCGCAGTGGCAGCCGTTCCAATGTCGAAGGTCCCTATTTTCTGGAAGACGCGCCTATGGTCACGGATACAATCAAGGTCAGGGGTGATACCGAACCACTATTGATTCGCTGTCAGGTTAAAGATCTACAGGGACAACCTGTCCCCGGTGTTGTCACTGACATCTGGTTTGCTGACTCCAATGGTGATTACAGTGGTTACAGTGAGGATTTCCCAAAAGAATATTTCAGGGGAAAGGTCACCACCGACAGTGAAGGCCGCTATGAGGTGATGGGTTCAATACCCAAAGAATATCCCATGGCACAGAATGAAGATGGTCCTACCGGACAGATTATTGAATTACTCGGCGGGCAGATCATGCGACCACAGCATGTCCATTTTAAATACATAAAGGATGGCTATGCACCACTGACAACACAGGCCTATTTCCAGGGAGAAAAATATCTTGATGAAGATCCCGTAGGAGCAGTTTTTGACGACCTTACTCACGAATTAAAACAGGAAAATGGTGTGGCTGTGCTGGACCTTGAAGTTGTCCTGGATCCAGCTGCGTAACTAACACACAAAAGGAATAAACAACCATGTGCCATGATGCCGCGCCCAGTGCTTTGCCAGCGCCAGGAGCTTACCGGAAAGAACAGGCTGGTAATTTAAAATACTGGAATTACTCTGAACAGGACAACGCTGAAGTCCGTGTTGCACTATTAACGGATATTTATGGTTGCAATGAATTCTACCAGAGCCTGTCCACATTTTTTGCCAAACAGGGTTGGCAGTCCCATCTTGTGGATATGTTTTCCGACCTGGGTGAATTACCTGAAATCACACGGGAAGCTGCATTTGACCGTCGTCATAAACTGCGTGACCGGCAGTACTGTGACCAGATCGAGCAGTATATTAATGACCTTGATATCACTGCAGTAGTCGGTTTTTGCCTGGGCGGTAATTTTGTTTTTGAAATGGCACGCAGAAATGTAAACGTCAACCTGATTGCCTACTACCCTTTTCCCGCGGGACTACCGAATGAAGATGGCCTGGAACCGGCTTTCACATATCTCGATAAATTAAGCACTGATGTGTGTGTGTTAATTGGTGATGATGACGATCGTGTTGGTCTTGAAAATGTTGCAAAACTTAACATCCTGAGTGCAGCCAATCCCTGTCTCGATGTAAGGATTTACAAAGACAGCAAGCATGGTTTCCTGGCCGACCTGGATAACGCCGATACAAGCCTGAGACAAAATGCTGAAAATTCTCTGGCAATTTGCCTGGATAAAATACCTGCGTAAAACTATTTATGATTACTGAAGTCATTGAAAAAATTGAAACATGCATTGTTGATCTGCCACTGAAACGGATCCACAAATTTTCTGCAACAACAATTGACTGCAAATCCTTTGTCATTGTGCAGGTTCACACCCACAACGGTATAACAGGTATCGGCGAGGCTACCACACCAGGTGGGCCCTGGTGGGCGGGAGAAGCTGTGGAAACTATCAAGGTCATGATTGACAGCTACCTGGCTCCCGCTCTGATTGGTGAAAACGCTTTCCAGATTAATTCCCTGCTACAAAAGATGGACGCAATTGCCGCCAATAATAATTTCGCCAAAGCTGCTCTGGAAATGGCACTGTTTGATATAAAAGGACAGGCACTGGAGGTTCCACTTTATGAACTTTTCGGTGGCCTTGGTCGTGAGTCAATGCCACTCAAGTGGCCACTTGCACAGGGTGATGCCAGTGCCGATCTGGCAGAAGCCGAAAAATTGATGGCAGATAACACTGCCCAGGAATTCAAGGTCAAAATGGGCTATATGACCCCCGAAGAGGACGTTAACTATATCGGTGATTTATGTAAAGGGCTGGGTGGCAAAGCCAGCCTGCTGGGCGATTTAAATGCCAGCTGGAGTGAACTGACTACCCAACAGCTTTTACCTGCCCTGGCTGAGCATGGCCTTGCGTACCTGGAACAGCCAGTTGCCGCCTGGAACAGGGCCGCGCTGGCAAAAATCAGGGCTAGCTCGCCTATTCCCCTGGTTGCGGATGAGTCCATTTGCACTGCGCAGGACCTTAATGAAATCCATGCTCTTGCTGCTGCCGATATGCTGTCTCTGAAAGTATTCAAACACGGTGGGCTGAGCAGAACCCAGCAAATAGCACAACAGGCAGCAGCCACTGGAATTGCCTGTTATGCCGGTACTTTCCTTGAATGTTCTATCGGAACAGCCGCCTATATGCATCTGCTGGCAGCTCAAATCAGTATTGATGGCGGCAATGAACTGGTTGGCCCTATCTGGCTGGCCGATGATATTGTTACTGAACCGGTTACCTACAAAAACAATCAAATCTGGGTCAAGCATGACCCCGGACTGGGCGTGAGCCTGGATCATGACAAGCTTTCTCATTACCAACGTGTATAATCACGCAATCCAGAACTTTTGACCTTATACTTTTTTCAGGCATAGCCTTTTCCTAAAACAATAATAATGCAATTCAGTAATCAGGCTGTTACGGAAGCAATAAAACTCCGACAGAAAAACAGTGCACAGGGTGCACTGGTAGCAGATGCCGCAGCTCTGGGCTTGCACTGGCTATATGACCTGCAACGCCTGAAGCAGGTAGTTGCAAACAAGACGCTATTATTTGTAGAGCCTGATGCTGCCGACTATGAAGGAGAAGTTGGTTATTTTGCCCATGGCGGGAGAATGGCTGGTGAACAGTCCCATTACGGGGATACTTTTCTGCTAAATCTGCAACACATCAAAAAAGAAGGGAAATTTGATATCCGCCTGTTCCAGCAGGACTTTCTCAACAAATTTGGTCCAGAAGGAAATTACCCGGGTTATATTGATAAACCAACGCGTTTCACTGTGGAGTACCTGGAAAAACTGGACTTAAGTGTTCCACAAAGTGAAAAGCAGGAAGCATCCGGGGCTGATGACCACCAGGTTCCTGCCCTTACTCCCGTTGCCGCACTTTGTGCCTGTTACGATATCAAGGATTTATCCGAAAATCTGATCGAAAAAGCCATTGTTGTGACCAATAACAACAGCCTTGCGGTAAGTAGTGGTATTTATGTTGCCTATATCCTGGCAAATGTTCTACAAGGCAAATCCATAGCCAAAGGCTTTGCAGCTGCCGAGCAGTTCATACCGGAAATTATCAGGGAGAAAATGCACCAGGCGCTGACCATGGACGCTGTAGATATCGAAGAAGCTGCCCATACCCTGGGTCTGACCTGTGATCTTAAGGATACTGTCCCTCTGAATGCCTATATCCTTAATAACTGTGATAATTACCGGCATGCCATTGAATTGAATACTCTCGCCGGTGGTGATTCCTGCGGACGCTCAATCATGCTGGGTGCTATTGCCGGAGCCTATTTTGGTACTGACCAGGATGATGGCATCCCTCAGGAATGGATAGCAAAACTAAAGTGTAAGCACCTGCTACCTGCCCTGTTCGAATCCAGCTAATTGTTTAGTTAGTATTCCTTTTTAAATCATTTAGAAAAATTCGCTTGCTCCCTACAACCCTTTACCGGTCGTAACACTGACAACATGTACTGCGTAGAATGTCCAGGCTAAGAGTGTGTCTATTGCTGCCATTTCTGGCTCAGAATGGGCGTAATAGTCTTTTTCAGATTATTTTCAATATATTTAAAACTTTTCTTTTACTTCTATCGTCTATATAACCAGTGCAGGCAATTTAAGGCTTTACCTATAATACTTAATCTGGTCAAAACAGACGAACAACTCATCAGCCTGGCGCTGGATGGCTCGCAAAAAAGCTGGGTCAAACTGGTCAAGCGCTATGAAAACCTGGTGTACAACTACTGTCTGCGCATGAGCAGGAGTAATGCTGATGCCATGGACCTGATGCAGGAAGTCTTTCTCGCTGTTTATCGCAACCTGCCATCCTATCAGGGTCAGAGCCAGTTCAAAGGCTGGCTGATGCGGGTAACATCCAATAAAACTATTGACTATTTACGCCATAGGAACGCAATCCACAAAATTATGGCGAAGACTTTCAGGATGATTCGCTGAGTCACAATCCTTATCAGTCGAACACTGAACCGGAATATCAACTTGCCCAGGCTGACAACCAGACTCAGGTCAGGTCATTGATGCAAAAGCTGCCGGAGGATCAGCGCCTGGTTGTTGAGCTTAAGTTTTTTCAGCAATTCACTTTTGATGAAATAGCCATGCAATTGAATACTCGGTTAATACCATCAAAACCAGACTCTATACCGCCCTCAATAAACTTAAAGATCAAGCGGAGAAACAACATGTCATGTGATCACAAACTTATCGCCGATAATGTCATTGACTTCATAGAAGGTTCACTGCCCTCCTATCTGCGTGCCCAA
>JAYPJO010000150.1:4988-5214 GCA_038128465.1 Gammaproteobacteria bacterium | reverse complement strand
GTGCTGCAAAACCTCGTCAAACTGGTTGTCAAACCGGCAACCGAGGCGGGTGGGTCTGGGATGTTAATCGGGCCGCAGGCAAGCAGGAAGGAACGTGCCGAATTTGCCCGTAAAATCAAGGCCAACCCCCGGGAATTTATGGCCCAGCCTTTGATTGCTTTATCGACAGTTCCCGTGCTGGGTGAGAACACCATGGAGCCGCGGCATATTGATTTGCGGCCTTTTT
>JAYPJO010000150.1:0-4963 GCA_038128465.1 Gammaproteobacteria bacterium | reverse complement strand
CCTGGTGGTTTGACCCGGGTAGCCATGGTGAAAGGCTCGTATGTGGTTAATTCTTCCCAGGGTGGTGGCAGCAAGGACACCTGGATTGTGAAATAGGCAAATCAGGCATGGTTAATTAGCAATAAGCAAGCAAAAGAGAAAGTAATTCATGTTATCGAGTGTTGCAGAAAGGGTTTACTGGTTTGGACGTTATCTTGAACGTGCCGAATCTGCTGCGCGTCTGTTAAAGGTATATTCTGCCATGCTATTCGATTTGCCCCGGGGTTCAAGTTTGGACTGGAGCACTTTGATTGATATAAGTGGCAGTCACGAAAGTTACCGGAAACATTATGATGACTTTGATGAAAAACCCGTGGTTAATTATTTGTTCTCGGACAGCAAAAACCCGAATTCGATTTTTGCCTGCCTGGTTCACGCCCGGGAGAATGCCCGTACCAGTCGTGAAATCATTCCTTCTGAAATCTGGGAACAGGTCAATGCACTGTATTATAACGTCAAGGATAATATTAACCCCCGACTGAGCCGGGTTAATCGCTATAACCTACTGGAAGAAATTATTGCAGACTCACAGCGAATCGAAGGTCTGTTTGTCAGCAGCATGAGCCATAATCAGGCCTGGTCATTTATAGAACTGGGTCGAAAACTGGAGCGTGCTGATATGACCAGTCGCCTGGTAGATGTTGGTTCAATTAATTTATTACCGAATATTTCCGGTAAAGCGGAACAGGATGCCTTTATTGAACCCTATGAAAATATTGTCTGGATCAATGTTCTGCGCTGTCTGAGTGCCTATCAGGCCTATCGCCAGAAAGTGCATAACCGGGTTGTTGCAAACAATGTGGTACGTTTTTTGATCCAGGATGAAGAATTTCCCCGCGCCATCGGCTTTTGTTTATCTGCCCTGGCAGATTACCTTGAGAGGCTGCCTAATAATGATGATGTCAAACGAGCAGTTTCACGGGTAAAACGCATCACCCGTGAAGTCGATGTGGAAGCATTACTGGAGCGGGGTTTGCTGGAATTCATCGATGAATTACAGATTTCCATAGCAGATATTCATGAAGAAATCAGCAGAATCTGGTTTACACCTGAGTCTGCTCAAGAGCAGGAATAAGGACTGTTTTTAAATTAGCAGATTAAGCTGCTTCTTGGTTAATAGGCTTTTAATAGATCTAATAGGTGCCATCATTATTCCCGGCAACCTTTTCCCAGCTGGATGCCCATGCCAGTGGTGGCAGTAGATTAAAGGCCTCTTTCAGATTCTGGTCCCAGTTCTTTTTTAGTTCCCAGAGATACTCACTGTCTTCATCAAAGCGATGGTAATTCTTACAGGAATAACTGTCAGTTTCATATAAAATCAATTCGACCGGCGGCCCGACGGTAAGGTTACTGCGCATGGTGGAGTCCATGGACACCAGTGCGCAAAGTGCGGCAGTCTCCAGGGGTGTTTCCAGCGTTATTATCCTGTCCAGAATGGGGGTCCCGTATTTACTTTCACCGATTTTCAGGTAGGGCGTATCCTTTGAACTGGTAATGTGATTACCGGCCGGGTAGATTTGGACCACACGATGCTGACTACCCATTATCTGTCCGCCCAGAATAAATGATGATTCAAACTCCGAGGTGTCATCACCGCGTTTTTCCAGCTGTCCCCGGTATACATCACCAATATAGTCTGCGGCCTCACCAATCGTGGTAACCGTGTTCATGTTTACAGTTGCATTTTTTTTGATGTCAGCCTGAAGTTGGGACAAAGTAGCCTGGCTGGTTGCGAGGTTCCCTGCAGAAAGTAATACGAATTGTCGGTCAGCTTCAGCATTGAAACTGTACATTTTGCTGTAGGTGCCTATCTGGTCAACACCGGCATTGGTTCTGGAGTCTGAACAAAAGATAATACCGGCATTTACCGAAATGGCTACACAATAGGTCATAGGTAAATTGAACCTGTTACACTTTCATCTCATTCTAGCTGAACAGTCCGGCACCATACAAAAGCTTTTTTAGCTTAATGCGTATCAGAGCTTTCCAGTTAGCTTTCCGGTTTGAATCCACATAAAATCAAAAGTTATGTCTGTCAAAACAAGTCATTGAGGGACTGGTGGCTAAACAATATATCAGTGCACAACAATTACTTGATGATGCCTTCAGGCTCGCTATCCAGGTTTTTCAGAGTAATTACCAGCCCACTTTTATTGTTGCCGTATGGCGCGGTGGGACACCCGTAGGTATCGCCGTACAGGAATTGCTGGCTTATCTGGGCATTACCTGTGATCACATGGCAATAGGTTCATCTTTTTATACAGGTATAGAGCGCACAGCAAAGTCGGTAAGTGTGCGTGGTCTGGAATATCTGATTGAAAATATCAATGCTGATGACAGACTTTTGCTGGTTGATGATGTGTTTGACAGTGGTCGCAGTATGGATCAGATTATTAAAACCATCGGTGAACAGGTCCAGGGCGATTTGCCTGAATTAAAAATTGCCACGCCTTATTTCAAACCTGAAAACAACATGACGGATCGCAAGCCTGATTTCTATCTGCATGAAACAGCAGACTGGCTGGTTTTTCCACATGAACTAGAGGGTTTGGATAAAGATGAAATCCTGCAAAACAAACCCGGAACGGAAGCCCTGAAACAGATTTTAAATCAGGAATGAAATCGCACACTTTAGCTGGTGCCAGGACTCACTAATTTTGTGGGGCTGATTGTTAATTAATACCTGAAGTTATAACATGCTCTGCCAATGGATGGTTTTAATTCTTTACTGTTAACCCTTGATAGCTATTTAGGGGCATCAGCTTGGTTCCCTTTTATTTTGCTGGGCGTTGGTCTGTTTTTTACTTTTTATCTGCGTTTCCCGCAAATCAGGTTTTTCAAACATGCCTGGGCAGTCCTGAGGGGTAAGTATGAACACTCGGATGATCCTGGTGATACAACGCACTTTCAGGCACTTTCAACGGCGCTGTCCGGTACTGTCGGTACCGGTAATATAGGCGGTGTCGGCCTGGCAATTTATATTGGCGGACCAGCGGCATTATTCTGGATGTGGATGACAGCATTCATGGGGATGGCAACCAAGATGGTTGAAGTCAGCCTATCCCACAAATACAGGGTAAAAGCGGCAAACGGCACCATGGCTGGTGGCCCTATGTATTACATGGAGCACGGCCTGAAAATGCACTGGCTTGCCATGTTTTTTGCAATTGCCACAGTTATTTGTTCCATCGGCACCGGCAATCTTCCGCAAATTAATAACATTGCTACCAGTGTTAATGCCAGTTTCGGTATTGCCCCGATCATAACCGGTGGTGTGCTGGCTGTACTGCTGGGGCTGGTCATTATTGGTGGCATCAAGCGTATATCCCATGTCGCTGCTGCTATCGTTCCTACTATGGCAACTGTGTATTTGCTCGGTGCGATTTCCGTGATTATCATGAATTACACAAATATCATTCCTTCCTTTCTCAGTATATTCAGAGATGCTTTCAGTGGCTCAGCTGCTACGGGAGGTTTCCTGGGAGCAAGTTTTGCTTTTGCATTTAATCGTGGTGTTGGTCGTGGTCTGTATTCCAATGAAGCGGGGCAGGGTTCTGCCGCAATTGCGCATGCCTCAGCCAAAGCTGATGAGCATGTTTCTGAAGGCATGGTTTCATTGCTGGAACCATTTATTGACACCCTGATTATCTGCACCATTACTGGCCTGGTGATTCTTTCTTCCGGCGCCTGGACGCAAAAGTTTGAAAATGAATTTCAGCTGGCAGACTTGATTTTGCTGGATGGTATTTATCTTGAAGAGGATGACGCTGACCGCAATGCGGTTGCACGGTATCTGGCAGCGAATGGTGCTGGCTCTGACATGACATTGTATTCGGGAAATGTCGCTGTCGTAGATGGTGAAATTCTAAACCCGGACTTTACCATTGTGCATGCGCGATCATTTGCTGAAGATGTCAATGTTTACGCTGCCGGCGAACTGTATAGCGGGCAGCTGGAGATTGTACAGGGAGTTATTCAAAACCTAGATATCAATCTGCGAGGCAGGTCACTGATCCATTCAGCGGCTTTAACCACGACAGCATTTGGTTTTGGTATGCTCGGTGAAAACGGTCAGTATATTGTTACCATTTCACTGGTTTTATTTGCCTTTTCCACGGCGATAGCCTGGTCGTATTATGGAGACCGGGCGGTAATTTATCTGATTGGTTTCAAAGCAGTGATGCCGTTTCGCATCCTCTATTGCATAGCTTTTTTTATTGCCTCTTTTATCGATACAACCCTGGTCTGGAATATTGCAGCAGTGGCGATTGTTCTAATGACTTTACCGAACCTGCTGGGCATCATGCTGATGCGCAAAGAGATGAAATCTCTGGTCAGGGATTACTGGAACGAATACAGGGATAAATAAGCTATAACGGGTGGTCAGGAACTGCCAGCTATCAGTTTTCTGTAGTTTCTTCCAGTTCATCTGCTTGCGTATCAGATGAACCTGAATCGCCCAGCATCCCCAGAGTAAGAATATTCAGCAAGGAACGTTCCTGCGCTTCAGCAATATCTGTATCTACTTCACTCTGGAAGCCAAAAGCAGTATCTGCACTTACCGGACGTCGGGTTGGCGCCAGTGGTGTATCCCGTTTGTTTGAACCCAGCAAGCCAAAGGTTACTGAGTATAAAAAGGAAGGATCCGTTATCTGGGTTGAAACAATGAAATCACCATTGGTATCAAGTTGTGGACTCTCCGGATAATTACCAGCCAGGATTTCCAGACTACTGTCAGCAAGATCATTCAGCCCCAGGCGCAGGTACATTTCTGTCATTATCTCCAGAGCCCGGGGAACAGCAGGTGCTTCCTGGTAATTTTCAACGACGTATCTGGCACGGTTAAGGGCGGAAAGGAAGGCCTGTCTTTCTATATAAAATTCAGCAACATGTATTTCGTAATCTGCCAGCAGGTTACGCAGGT
>JAYPJO010000149.1:0-5258 GCA_038128465.1 Gammaproteobacteria bacterium | reverse complement strand
GTATGCAGATGGCCATGTCAACCACAGATAATAGCATCGACTATATCAATGCCCATGGCACCAGCACACCGGTTGGAGACATCCAGGAAATCAAAGCTGTTAAAGAAGTTTTTGGTGAAAACATACCAACAATCAATTCCACCAAATCCCTATCCGGCCACTCATTGGGTGCTGCCGGTGTCCAGGAGGCCATCTACAGCCTGCTGATGATGGAGAACAATTTTATTGCCGCTTCTGCCAACATTGACAGTCTGGATCCTGAAATTGCAGACGCTCCAATTTCTGTGGAACGCATTGATAATGCTGAGCTGAACACAATCATGTCAAACAGCTTCGGATTTGGTGGCACCAATGCTACCCTGATTTTCGAGCGTTATCAGGCTTAGTCAACAGCCTTCACCAAAGTCTGCAACTGCTTAAACAATTACGTGAGGTGATGCCAGTGCTTACCACACTTAAAAAAACTTTAAAGACCTGTTTACTACTGCTGTTTGTGTTTTCGGCGGCTTCCAAGGCGCAGTTGCTGGACACTTCACCAGACGCACCTGCCAGTGTTAATTCTGGCAGCCTGCTAGACAGCGGCAATTCCAGTCTGGCTACTGCGGCTCTGCAATCAGTTTTACCTGCCGCCTCGGCATTTGCTCTGAATGCCTATATAGAAAGCCCCAGTACCGTGGTTTTAAACTGGGAAATTGAAGATGGTTACTATATGTATCGTAAAAGTCTTCAGTTTACTGAACTCAATGGTGACAGTCTGGATAATCCCATAATTCCCGCCGGCATTCAGATTGAAGATGAATTCTTTGGAGCGGTAGAGGTTTATTATCAACGCCTGTTAATTCGTATTCCCTTTGACCCCGATAATACCGGCGACAGTATTAGCCTGCAGTTAACTTACCAGGGCTGCGCTGAAGATAATTATTGCTACCCGATGCAATTCAAGGAAATCAGCCTGGAAATAATCTGAACAACCAACAGGTAGTGGCTCAGTTTGAATTGGATGAATTTTTATTACTTTCATAGATGATTAGAGGAAAGTACTTTAATTCGGAGCACGCGGTAAATACATCCCTGTACGCTCGGCCTAGGCATCCTTGCCTCGGACGGCTCCTCATTAAAGTACATTTCCCCTCATATCTTCCTACTAGTAACTCTAAACTAAGCCACTACCAAGCCATACCCTTTCTTGTTTAAACAGCCCTAACTGTCTATAGTCAAAGAGACTGTTTATAGAGTTCTGGCAATGGAATCAGAATCACTGCTATTTTCTTTTTTCCTGATCTTCAGTGGAGCCGCTGTTTTAAGCACGCTGGCATTGTATTTTCGTCAGCCACTACTGGTGGCTTACATTGTCCTCGGGGTGGCTCTGGGCCCCTATGGGCTTGCCTATATTTCAGATCCAACCCTGCTCACCGACATTGCCGAATTTGGCATCATATTCCTGCTCTTTCTGCTGGGTCTGGACATGCAGCCGGCGAAATTACTGGCCACCCTGAAAAAAACCTTTTTGGTGACGCTGGCCAGTGCTGTGGTATTTATCCTTATAGGGTTCGGTACCGGAATTTTATATACATTTTCAGTAATGGAGAGCCTGGTCATTGGCTTCAGCATGATTTTTTCCAGCACTATCATTGGTATCAAATTGCTGCCAACAACCGTTTTACATCAGAAACACATGGGTGAAATCATGGTCGGCATCCTGTTATTACAGGACTTTATAGCAATTTTTATTCTGGTATTTCTTGATTCCGGTACATTTGAACAGGCAACAGCACTCAGAGTTTTACTGGCCCTGCCACTGTTAATTTTTGCAGCCTATTTCATCACTCAATATATTTTAATCAGGCTTATTGCCAGTTTTGATCAGTTCAAGGAGTATATTTTTCTGCTGGCTATTGGCTGGTGCCTAGGGGTGTCAGAGGCGGCATCCATACTGGGATTATCAGCAGAAATTGGCGCATTCGTAGCTGGCGTATCACTGGCAACAAGCCCTATTGCCCTGTATATCGCAATCAACCTGAAACCATTGCGGAACTTCTTCCTGATCCTGTTCTTTTTCTCCCTGGGCGCTCAATACAATATATCATTGCTGAACCAGATAATCTGGCCTGCAATTACATTGGCAATCCTGGCGCTGGCCCTCAAACCGATAATTTTCCACTTCCTGTTAAAACAATTCAGTGAACGGGAAAACCTGGCATGGGATGCCGGCCTGCGCCTGGGGCAGATCAGTGAGTTTTCTCTGTTAATTGCCTTTGTTGCAACTCAATCCGGTGTGATAGGAGAGGTGGCTTCTCTGGTTATCCAGGGCGCCGCCATCATCACTTTCCTGGTTTCATCCTATATTATTGTCCTTTTTTGCCCCTCTCCCATTGCCATTTCCAGCAAATTACGCCGTGACTGAGCAAAATTTCGTAAAAATAGCTGACATTTGCTGCGAAAATCGTAAAATAGGCAGCTAATTAATTGTTTAAGTATATAAGCAGTGACACATGGCATCAATTCTCGTCATAAACGGCCCTAACCTGAATCTTCTGGGAGAGAGAGAGCCAGAAATTTATGGCTCGCAAACTCTGGACGATATCAACAATATCCTGCTGGAGCAGGCCGCCGCTGCCAAGCAGGATATCTCCTTCCTGCAAAGCAATGCTGAGCATGAAATTATCAACCGTATTCATGCAGCCAAAAAGGAAGGTGTGAACTTTATTATTCTCAATCCCGGTGCATTCACTCATACCAGTATTGCCTTGCGGGATGCTCTGCTTGGTGTGGAAATTCCTTTTATTGAAGTGCATCTGTCTAATGTTCATGCCAGAGAAGATTTTCGTAAACTTTCATTCCTGTCAGATATAGCCAGGGGCTGCATTGTCGGCCTGGGAGCACAGGGTTATGAGCTAGCCTTACAGGCTGCTTGCAGGATTCTTGCAGGCAATTAAATTAATACACAACTTTTTCATTAGGCATCACCAGCAGAGAGAAAATAATGGATATTAGAAAAGTAAAAAAACTGATCGAATTACTGGAAGAATCCGGCATCCATGAGATTGAAATCAAGGAAGGTGAAGAAGCGGTACGGATAAGTCGCGGCTCCAGTATTCAGGCGGCTCCTGTTAGTCATCATGTTCCTGTAGCGCCAGCACCTGCTGCGCCTGCCCCACCCCCTTCAGCCGAAACAATGCCTGAAAGCAGTTCTGAACATCATGGACATGCCGTTAAATCACCCATGGTCGGTACTTTCTATCGAGCGCCCTCCCCCAGCTCACCACCATTTGTGGAAGTCGGCAAATCTGTAAAAGCAGGCGATGTTATCTGTATTGTTGAAGCCATGAAAATGATGAACCAGATTACTGCTGACAAAGCCGGCGTCATAGAAGCCATACTGTTGGAAGATGGTGAGCCGGTTGAATTTGATCAGCCCCTGATCACCATTGCTTAAGCGCAATTTTCATCAACTGATCCAGGCCGAACCTTTCTTATGATAAAAAAAGTATTAATTGCTAACCGTGGTGAGATAGCCCTGCGTATCTTGCGGGCCTGTAAAGAGCTGGGCATCAAAACAGTTGCCGCACACTCCACTGCGGATAAAGACCTGATGCATGTCCGTCTGGCTGATGAATCCGTTTGTATCGGTCCACCCAAGTCAACAGATAGTTATCTGAATGTGCCTGCATTAATCAGCGCCATGGAATTAACTGCTGCTGAAGCTGTGCATCCCGGATATGGTTTTTTATCTGAGAATGCCGAGTTCGCTGAGCAGGTTGAAAAATGTGGATTTATTTTTATCGGTCCTACTGCTGAGACCATTCGAATCATGGGAGATAAGGTGTCTGCTATTGATGCCATGAATAAAGCTGGCGTGCCTACTGTGCCCGGCTCAAATGGGCCGATCACTGATGACGATGAACGCACCCTGCAAATCGCACGCGATATCGGTTATCCCGTAATGATTAAAGCTGCTGCCGGTGGTGGTGGCCGTGGTATGCGTGTTGTGGATAAAGAAGAAGACTTGTTGAAAACCATTTCTGTAACACAGAACGAAGCGGGTTCATTCTTTGGTAACAGCATGGTGTATCTGGAAAAATTTCTGGGCAATCCGCGTCATGTTGAAATCCAGGTTATTGGTGATGGTCAGGGTAATGCAATCAGTCTCGGCGATCGTGATTGTTCCATGCAGCGGCGACATCAGAAAGTTGTGGAAGAGGCTCCCGCTCCCGGCGTTACGGAAGAAGAACGCCAGAGCATCATGAAGTCCTGTATCAAGGCCTGTCAGGACTTAAAGTACCGTGGTGCCGGGACCTTTGAATTTTTGTATGAGGACGGCGGCTTTTATTTCATTGAAATGAATACGAGGGTTCAGGTCGAGCATCCCGTCACTGAGATGATCACCGGTATTGATATTGTAAAAGAACAATTGCGGGTTGCCTCGGGATTACCATTGTCCGTTAACCAGGACCAGATAACAATTAAGGGTCATGCCATTGAATGTCGAATCAATGCAGAAGATCCTGCCAGTTTTCTGCCAAGCCCTGGCAAGGTAAATATTTTTCATGCCCCAGGCGGTAATGGCATTCGTGTGGATTCACATCTTTACAGCGGTTATAGCGTACCGCCACATTACGATTCACTGATAGCCAAATTAATATCCTATGGTAGTGATCGAGACGAAGCACTGATGAAAATATCCAACGCCCTCGAAGAAATGCATATTGATGGCATAAAAACCAACATTCCCCTGCATCAGGATATTATGCACGATGAAGGCTTTCGCAAAGGTGGCGTCAATATCCATTATCTGGAAAAGAAACTGAAATTATAAAAACAAGGGATGACATGTAATGGGCTGGGTTCAATTACAATTGAGTACCACCCCTGAGCAGGCACAGGAAATCGAAGCTCTGCTTGAAGACCATAACTCTCTTGCCATCACCTTGTCAGACGCTGCCGACCAGCCACTATTTGAACCGGTTCGGGGCGAAACTCCTCTCTGGGACAGCACAACCATTACTGCGTTATTTCCTACTGATACTAATCCTGAACAACTTATCCAGCAGCTTAACCAGGCTTATCTGCCAAACAAACTGCCCCCCCTGGAATTTATCATGCTGGATGACCAGGACTGGGAAAGAGTCTGGATGGAAAATTTCAAGCCTTTACAGTTTGGTAAAAAATTATGGATTTGCCCCAGCTGGGCTAAACCGCCACAAGCAGATGCCGTTAACATCATGCTTGATCCCGGACTGGCATTTGGAACCGGAACT
>JAYPJO010000148.1:2425-5271 GCA_038128465.1 Gammaproteobacteria bacterium | reverse complement strand
ATTTGCCCCAGTAGTCCACTCTATCCTGGTCAAGCTTTGCAGGATCAGCTTAGGTCAGGTAGTTCAACTCAAAACCCAGTTTAATGAGGTTGTTATACAGCGCTTTTGTTGCAGTAAAAACTATCCAGTTATAGCCAGCTCGATGTAGAACAGTCGTAAACAACAAAAACAGCAGGTGGCTAGCACCACGCTGACTGGATACCAGGTTGCCAATTTCTACAATGCTATTGCGATTGATATCAACCTTTAACAGTTGGGACAGTTCGGTTTCTACGGATTTTTCCAGATACTGCTCAAGAAAAAGTTCTCTGTTTTTAGCCGTACGCATACCTGCTGTACCTGAAAGCATACCCAAACATCTCATGCAGAGCAGGTCAGGGAAAAACTCGTGGATGTCGGCAGCATAGCTTTGCTGAAATTTCTGCTTGATGAACGCTTCCGCTTCACCCCTTGAGCCGTCCTCCTCACTGCTCAGGCTGAATTCAGGAGCTGGTGACAAAAGTTTACTGAATAAGGATTTCCTGCGAGCGGTAGCGGTGTTCTTTACAGTTTCTACTGCTTCCAGGGTATCTGCAGTATTTAACGCATTTATTGCATAAGTTTTCATATCCGACCAAACCTTCACTAGTTTCAGTGCGGATAAGAATAAAGTAGAAAACTTAAGGTAATCTTAAGAAAAAAGAGGACAGAATTAGAAAGCTACTTATCTTGCCTGAACTTCAGCTTTTGATGCGCCATCGACTATATCCAGGAAGTCACTGTATAACAGAAAAGCACGTTGCAAACTTTCAGCAGAGATAGTCTCCGGCATTGAACCGGAACTGTGATACCAGTGATTGGTTTCAACATTCTGTATAACGTATAAACCGGCGACATCCAGCGCGGTTGATTCACCTGGCACAAAACGTGAGGCTTCCCAGACATTGGCTGGTTGTATGTACCTGTTTTTCTCGGAGGCTTCCCGCCAGGCATTGACCAGGAAGGGTGTTTTGACGGATACCTGTACGCCGTGCCATGAGCTGTCTGCATTGGTTGGCGAGAGGGAAGGGACGATATTGCCATATTTATCACGGACCCTGTCCATCAAATTGCTGTCGATGCGGGCGATACCGGTTGAGGCAATATGTTCCAGGTTAACGGCGAGCATATTGTTGGCGATCACATCCGGGTAATTATCCACAAGAAATGCAGCGCCGCCAGCGCCATGATGATGCCCAGGTGAAGCCACGAAGTAGAGATCATGTTCAGGCTGGTTCTCACCATAATATTCTGCAAGTCCCATCAGAACGGATAACCCTGACGCGTTATCATCGGCACCGGAAAACCATGTATCCATGTGAGCCATGATGATAATGTTGTCATTGCTGGTACCGGAACCGGGAATTTTACCAATCAGGTTTCGAGCCTGCCGGATGTCACGTTCCACTGTCATTTCCAGTGTCATGCTGAGCTCATCCAGTTTGCCGGCATTGGCAGCTTCCACCAGTACGGCTTCCAGGAAAGCACTGTCTTCACCACCCAGATTGAAGCAGGATAATTCCGGGCAATCGCTGAGCTGGACTTGCATATTGCCCGGTGTATTCCATAAACGGATTACCCCAACTGCACCGGCTTCGCTGAGTCTTGCCATGGATTCCCGGCTGGCAAAGTCATAAAAGTGTGGCGCATTTTCACCACGAATGATGGCAATCTTGCCGTCAATATCGCGTCCGGCCACATCAGCAGCCAGGCCCCGACCAACGTAAACTAATGGTGCTGTAACAGGTTCAACTGACTCCTGGGTGCCAACACCCATGGGCACAGCAGATTGCAGTTCAATGGATTCATCATTAACGCCATTGAGCTGCAGGCTCCAACTGGTGGTTATTGACCAGGGTGCCTGGTCAAAACCCTCGACGGTGATATCTTCCACGCCGGCAGATTCGAAATGATTACTGATATAGGCGACAAGACGTTGTTCTTCAGGAAAGCCCGAGAAGATCCCCCAGCGTTGTGGATTTCTTGCACGGCTTTGCAGGGCGATATCCACGATAGCATCAATATGGTTATGCAAGGCCACGCTATCGGAACCGGCGCGGTGATCTGTGTCCAGGTTGGGCAGGGGCTGGAAATCAACATTATCGTAATCGATGACCTGTAATGTGGCAGGGCCCGGTAATGGCAGATCAAAAAAATCAGCTTGCTGGGATAAGCCTGGCAGGCTGATAAAACTGGTAAGTAATATGGTTAATAAAGAAGCAGGTTTATTCTGTTTCATGGCATTCATTTATTATGTTGTTTATTTATTTTTTACCAGGTTGTGGCTTTTAACCTGAATGGGATAGACTCCTTTATTGGTTATGTAGCATAACACTAAAACAAATATTAATAACAACCTATTACCCAGAGTAAAGCATCTGCCAGTAAGGGATAAGCAAGATATTAGAAAGGGGACGTCATGGACAAGTTTCAAAAAAATCCACTTCAGTTATTACTACAATTAGTAAAAAGCTGCCTTATCTATTCGGGCTTTTCCGGCATCATGTTCAGCATGATGCTGGGACAGGCAGCCTTGGCTCAAAATAGTGTGACAGCCGGTCAGTTCATTGTTGAAACACCCACCCTGGAGAATCTTGGCTTTGAGTGGATGATCAGCGGCGATGACAACAGGAACGCCAGTGTCGCCGTCGCCTTTCGGGAAAAAGGTGCACGAAACTGGCGCGAAGGATTGCCGCTGTTTCGCTTGCAGAATGAAGAAGTAAGATCCATTGTATTTACCAACGGCTTTAATTCCGTGACGCCGAACATGTTTGCCGGCAGCATTTTCGACCTGGAGCCGGATACGGTTTATGAAACCCGGTTCACCC
>JAYPJO010000148.1:1848-2415 GCA_038128465.1 Gammaproteobacteria bacterium | reverse complement strand
CCCTGACAGACCCCGATGGTGCCAGTGGCGAAACCGTAAAAACCGTCGATGTCAGAACCCGGGCGGAACCAATGCCTGCCGAAGACGGGCGGGTGTTTCATGTGTATCCATTTGATTATGAAGGCCCACGCGAAGAACCTGCCTTCAAGGGGCTGTTGTCAGCCTATTTCATGAGTTCAGCAGATTATGCCGAATTTACACCCACCGAGGGCGGCGACTGGTACAACGCCTTTCCGCCACGGGTACAACCTGGTGATACCATCCTGGTTCATGCCGGTGTCTACCAGGACCAGCGTTTTCGCTATGGCCACGAATTACTCTCAGGGTGGACCGAGTGCTGTAACACAACCGGTGATGGCACCTATTACCTGACAGCCAAAGGTACAGCCGAGCGACCCATCGTGATAAAAGCGGCCGGTGATGGTGAAGTGATCTTTGATGGTGACGGCAACAACAACCTTTTTAATGTCATGGCAGCGGACTATCATTATTTTGAAGGCCTGACTTTTCGCAACACCTTTATAGCCTTTGAAGCCGGGCTCAAAAGAATAGCGGGTTCAGTGGGCC
>JAYPJO010000148.1:0-1838 GCA_038128465.1 Gammaproteobacteria bacterium | reverse complement strand
GCCTGACCTTCAAGCACAATACCTTTGAAGATGTGGGCATTGGCATTCATACCGACTTTGGTGGTTCCAGGGATTATTATATTGCTGATAACTATTTTACCGGCAGACATGACCCTGACTTGCTGGTGCCCTGGTCGGTGAGTCCCAATCGTCCCAACTGGGAATTCTGGTCCACTATCCCTAACATCATTGAGCTGACCAACAACCAGTCACAGTTTGCGGTCAAGGTATATGGTTCAGGACATGTAATTGCATATAACAGTGTTTATAACTTTCATGACGGCATTGATCATGCCACGTATGGTGAACCGGATGACTGGCCTTTCACACCCAGGGATAAAATACCGGTATCCATTGATATCTATAATAATGATATCTATAACGTGCATGACAATTGTGTCGAAGCCGATGGCGCTGTTTATAACGTCAGGGTCATGCGTAACCGCTGTTTTAATTCAGCATTACAGGCCTACAGTCTGCAGCCTTTGATGGGTGGGCCTGCCTATTTCATTCGTAACATCACCTACAATTCACCGGCATCTGGCGCAATGAAATTCTCGCAGCGTCCGGCCGGGGGCGTTTTTTACCACAATACCTGGTTCAGTAATGTCAGTCCTGGCCTGGGTAATGAGGCATCGAA
This sequence comes from Gammaproteobacteria bacterium, assembly GCA_038128465.1. Classification (GTDB taxonomy): domain Bacteria; phylum Pseudomonadota; class Gammaproteobacteria; order Pseudomonadales; family Pseudohongiellaceae; genus UBA5109. Next base: position 1,198 of record JAYPJO010000148.1, on the reverse strand, counting down.
TCTGCATATGAGAAACAATTTAATTCTCGGGCAATATGATGCCCCGGTTATGGGTATTGCGACACTGACAAATTATTCCTCCAGTGACTATAACGGTTATTTTGTTAACGACAATCGAACCAGTGCACCCTTTATGTGGTATTCGCCAGCGTTTGGGACTGATCAGGATTTTCGTCAAAATGCACTGGTTGCCCGTGAATATGATTCGCTGACAGCATTCAGCGAAGCAACTGGACAGGAAAGTAACAGTATTCTGATTGATCCCGATATTTTCGAAAATGTAACCATGCCGGACCCTGATGCGCCAATTACAACGATGTATCCGATAGAGGGTGTTGATTACCGTCTGAGACGGGGATCAGCTGCCGTGGACAGGGGACAGGTACTGCCCAATATCAATGACGGTTTTTCCGGCAGGGCCCCGGACCTTGGTGCCGTGGAATTCGGCAGTGACATTCCGCATTTTGGTCCCAGGTCGCGTTAGTGGTGTTGGATGCCCCGAAGGTTGTTAGGCTCTTATTAGAGCCGGACAGAAGTTCTGATTGTCAGTATTCCTTACTGTCATGAAAGACTTTTTCACCAGTCCAGATCGCTTCGAGTTCTTCCAGTGATCTTGACTTGGTTTCCGGTACATACATCCAGACAAAAACGAACGTGAGCAGACAGAATCCGGCAAAAATCAGGTAGGGCAGTACGCCGTTAAAGATATTTGCATTTAGCTGGCTGCCATTTACCACCGGAAAACTGTTGGCGACCAGGGCATTGAACAGCCATTGTGCTGCCACAGCTATCGACATGGCAAAACTTCGAATGGTGTTTGGAAATATTTCTGATAGAAGTACCCAGACGACCGGCCCCATGGACATCGCAAACGAACCGATAAAGAGCAAAATGGCGAGCAGGGAAATTACGCCAATCTGCTGCGTGTAAAGAGTGATCGCAAGCACCATCAGTCCGGCAAACATGCCGGTGATGCCGGTCAGCAGGAGTGGTTTACGACCCCAGCGGTCAATCGTGAAAATGGCGATGAAGGTAAAGACCAGGTTAACTCCGGCAGTCCAGAGCTGTTGCTTCAAGGCATCTTCCGGACCATAACCCAGCGCATTGCTAAAAATTTCAGCACCGTAATATAAGATCGCATTGATACCGTTGGTTTGCTGAAAAATTGACATCATGGTGCCAATAAACAGGACAAAGG
>JAYPJO010000147.1:4181-5282 GCA_038128465.1 Gammaproteobacteria bacterium | reverse complement strand
GATGCCCAGTGCAGTTAATATGGACTTATTCATAAACCATCTCCTCCATGACCTCAGGACAATCATCGCATTTCAGGCTATCAATCAACCTGCTTGCATTCTTCTCCAAAAACTCTTTTTCCGATTTCATTTTGAATTCCACATAATCCAATAAAAATGACTGGCCCTTATTACCTTCTACATATTTCCGCCAGTATGGTAGATCCTGCAAAAAGCATTCCACTTCACCAATTCGCTCTGCCATAACGACTTCTATTCGTTCTGCAGAAAGCATTTCGGCAAAGAACATCAACAGCATGAACTGCGAACGGATTTTGTGTACAGGCGGCAAAATTTCCAGTTCTGCCTTTAAATACGTTCTACCCGCTTCAGTCAGTTCATATATTTTTTTATTTGGCAGACCTTCCTGTTCTACATTCTCATACTGAACCAGGCCTTCTTCCTCAAGACTTTTAAGTACCGGATAAACACCACTGCGCGCTACATCCACAAAGTGACCCAGAGGGTCTTCCAGCCTTTTGCCAATATCATAGCCGGATGCCTTCCCCAAACTGAGCGCAGCAAGACATAGTGTTTTTGTATTCATTGTTACTGATGCCTCTGTTTAAAATTTTTTAGTATTATAAATTATAATACTAAAAAATAGAATAGTATAATTATTAGTAGGATAAATTAGAATTGTGTAAAGAATCGGTAAATAATGCAGCACTTTGTGTGTTGAAGATTAAGCCCTATATGCATTATGACAAAAGGCTCCCTTCGACATTATTTTCACGATTTAATCGTATAAATAGACACTGATTAATATAAAATGCGCCGATGAGTCGAATAAGCCTCCTTTTCCTGATGCTCTTCAGCTGCCTGCTCTCATTGTCACAGGCATTAGCACAGGATGAATACACCATATTATTTCTTGGAGATTCCCTGACTGAAGGTCTGGGCCTTGAAACCGAGCAGGCTTTTCCCAGCCTTATTGATCAGCGCCTGAAATCTGAAGGTATCAGCCATATTTCTATTATCAATGCTGGAATCAGTGGCTCAACTTCCGCCAGTGCCCTGGAACGTATGCAGTGGTATGTACGCTCTCAGCCTGACCTGGTG
>JAYPJO010000147.1:0-4171 GCA_038128465.1 Gammaproteobacteria bacterium | reverse complement strand
TGTCATTGGGAGCAAATGACGGTCTGCGGGGGCTGGATATCGACAACATGAAGAATAATCTGGCATCTGCCATTGAGTTCGCCCATGACAATGGTATTAAAGTTGCCCTGACTGGCATGCTGACACCCCCAAATATGGGTGAAGCCTACACCACGGCTTTTGCTGCCGTCTTTCCCGATCTGGCTGCAGAATATGCACTGGACTTCATGCCATTCCTGTTACAGGATGTTGCTGGCATCCCTGAACTGAACCAGGCTGATGGCATACACCCCAATATAGAAGGCAGCAGGATCGTTGCAGATCATGTCTATGACTTTTTATTACCCCTTTTACCTTAAGGAAAGACATGATACTGGAAGTAAGCAAACTCTATAAAAGCTTTGATACGGCTGCAGGTAATGAATCGGTAGAAGTCCTTAAAGATTTAAACATGAGTATGGAGGCAGCTGAAACAGTTGCTATTCTGGGTCAGTCCGGTAGTGGCAAGTCAACCCTGCTGACTCTGCTCGCCGGTCTCGACAGTCCCACCGCCGGTGAAATTATTCTGAATGGTCAGGACATGCAAAAGCTCTCTGAAGAAGAATTATCAACCTTTCGCGCACAAAATATCGGGATTATTTTTCAGCAGTTTCATCTGATGTCTCATCTCACTGCTCTGGAAAACGTATCCTTACCTCTCGATCTGTTTAAAGACGACGATGCTGCAGCCAAGGCAAAAGAAGCACTGGAACAGGTTGGCCTGGGGCATCGTATTGACCATTTCCCCTATCAGCTTAGTGGTGGTGAATGCCAGCGTGTTGCCATTGCCCGTGCCATGGTTGTCAGACCGAGTATCCTGTTAGCTGATGAGCCAACCGGTAATCTGGATAATGCTACCGGCGATCACATCTCCGATATGATCTTTGATCTGGTCGAGCAGCATAAAATGACACTGTTGTTTGTCACCCACAACGAGCAGCTAGCTTTGCGCTGTGGCCGCCAGTTACGATTACAGGGAGGCAAATTCATCTGATGCTCTGGTTAAAACTGGCTTTCAAGGAAATCAGTAACAATTTCCGATTTAGCTTATTCTTTATTATTAACCTGTCCATTGGTTTACTGGGTTTTATTGCCCTGGACTCATTTAAAAACTCTATCGATAACCATCTGGCAAATAATTCCAGAGCAATTCTTACGGCTGATGCCCAAATCTCCGGAAATGCTCCCCTAACGGTCGTGGAATTCAATCTGGCCGACGACATCTTTGATGCAGACTATGAATACTCTGATCAGATTTCATTCCTGTCCATGGTTGCTGGCAATGATGCCTCTCGCATGAGCCAGTTGATCGGCATTGATAGCAACTATCCGCAGTATGGTGAATTTATCCTGCAGCAGGGAGGCGTCCTGAACGACGACTTGCGTCAGCAATTATTCAGCGATAATGCTATCTGGGTAGCCCAGGATCTGATGTTAACGCTGGATTTGAAAATTGGTGATTCCATCAGAATAGGCGCGATAGACTTTCAGATTACTGATGTCATCGCCATTGACCCGAGTAGCACAATCTCAGTCATGTCCAACTTCCCGGCAATTTACATGGGTCTCGAACAAATTGAGTCTACTGGCTTGATTCAACTGGGCAGCCGCGTCAATTATTCCCGTTTTTATAAATTTACAGAAGACGTCAACATGGATACCTGGGAGGACGAATTCCGCAGTGCTGAGCTGGAAATTCTGGGCGACACACGTCGAATCAGCATGACTACACACCAGGAGCGCAGTGAGGACCTTGGCCGCATACTCGCTTACATGAATGATTATCTTGGTCTGATTGCTGTGATTGCACTGTTTCTGGCAGGTGTCGGCGCTGCTTACCTGTTCCGTTCTTTCTTCACCAGCCGTTTTAAAGATATGGCTATTCTAATGTGCCTGGGAGGTACCCCGAAACAGGCTTACCTGATGACCCTGATTCAGATTGTGCTCCTTGGTGCTTTCAGTGCCATAATTGCCAGCATTATTGGCTATCTGGCATTACCCGTACTGCCTGAATTATTTGCCAACTTTTTACCGCGTGGTTTCCAGAATGTAATGGAATTCTCCTCAGTCATACTGGCACTGTTTCTGGGCACTATTGGTAGTGTTATTTGTTGTCTGCCCATCCTGTCAAAAATTTATGACCTGCATCCCATCGCCTTGTTTCACGAAAAAATTCAGCCCAGTAAATCGGCAGCACACTGGCAACGCCATACCATCAGCTATGCACCAATTTTGATAGTGTTCTGGTTGCTGGCAATCTGGCAATCCAGTTCAGCAATGATCGGCAGCCTATTCATCGCCGCTTTTCTGGTTGCAATTTTTGTTCTTGGCGTGGTCGCCTGGTACATACTGAAATATTGTGGCTCCTTTTCCAGCCGTTCATCCGTGACACAAAAACTGGCCCTGCGAAATTTAGACCGCAACCGCCTGGGTGCCGTCTCCTGCTTCCTGGCCATTGGTCTTGGGTCATTATTAATCAACCTGATTCCACAAATTGAGAAAGGTCTGCAGGAGGAAATAGCCCAACCAGATAACTTTTCAGTTCCTGACTTTTTTATGTTTGATATCCAGCCGGACCAGCTGCAACCCTTGCAAAATATTCTTGCTGAATATGGCCATGAACTGTCCTTCATTTCTCCGCAGGTTCGCGCCCGCATGGAGGCTATCAATAGCGGCGTTGTAGATGCCTATGAAGAAACTCCGGATGAACAAATGCAACGCCGACGCTCTGTTAACCTGACTTACCAGGATAGTCTGAAAAGCTCGGAAACACTGGTAGCTGGAGAAGTGTGGGATGGCCCCTGGGAATTTGGCTCCGAAGAGCTGCCAGGAATCTCTCTGGAGCAGGACTTCGCTGAACGCATCAATGCCAGAATTGGCGATACCATCAGTTTTGACGTACAGAGTGTACCGATCACCGGGCGCGTAATGAACTTGCGTACCGTAGACTGGAACAGTTTCCAGCCAAACTTTTTTATCTCTTTCCAGCCCGGTGTGCTCGACCCTGCACCAAAAACCTTTGTCACCGCGGTCAGTAATGTACCGGAGGAACAACAACTGTCTATACAAAATGCGATTGTAGAATCTTTGCCCAACATTTCCATTATCAATGTTGGTGAGATCGTTGCCAGCATCCTGGATATTACCGACCAGATCAGCTGGGGCATTAAGGTCATGGCCTACCTGTCTATTTTTGCGGGACTGGTCGTTCTGTTCTCCATTGCCCGTTATGAAGTGAAATCCCGGTTCTGGGAAGTCAACTTACTGAAGATTCTGGGTGCTAACTTCAGGGATGTTAAAAGCATGATTCAGATTGAATTTGGCATCCTCGGCTTTTTCGCTGCCCTTGTTGGCGTCAGCATGAGCCTGTTAATTTCCTACGCCATATCCTGGTTTGTTTTTGACAGCATCTGGCAGTTATCCTGGAGTATCACCGTCTTCAGCCTGGTTGCCATAACCACCCTGAGTGTAGTAACCGCCCTGGTTGCAACCATGTCTGTGCTCAGGCAGAAACCCCTGCAATTACTTCGGGCTGATTAATTGATTAGCACCTGTTAACGAGTATAATACGCGGCCTGTGCGGACGTGGCGGAATTGGTAGACGCGCTGGATTTAGGTTCCAGTGCCGCAAGGTGTGAGAGTTCAAGTCTCTCCGTCCGCACCATATTAAGAAATAGAGAAGTCCATAACAGTCTTATATCCCACATAAATTCTAATAAAACCCATCATTTAAAGACTATTAACATCTACTAAAGTCTTGCCACATCTGCAAATTAATGTAACACTGATTGTAACATCGATAAAAATCAAGTTATCGGGAATGTTGCAATGGCAAATATCACAAAGCCCCTATCCAACACAGAGGTTAAACAAGCTAAACCAAGAGCTAAGGAATATAACCTTGCCGATGGTCATGGTCTTCAATTAAGAGTAAAGCCAAACGGAAGCAAGTTGTGGCTATTTAATTACTCCCGCCCCTATACCAAAAAACGAACCAATCTAAGCCTGGGTATTTATCCAAACCTCTCGCTTGCAGAGGCAAGAGAAAAGGCTCAAGAGTTTAAGAGCATGCTAGCCAAAGATATTGATCCCAAAGAGCATAGGATCGAGCTAGAAAGGAAACTTAACCACGCCCATTTTAATACCTTTGAAC
>JAYPJO010000146.1:309-5303 GCA_038128465.1 Gammaproteobacteria bacterium | reverse complement strand
AAGTTTTTTTATCATTAATATCTGGTCCAACTGCAGTAGTAATTCAAACCCAGTCTCGGTAATATTGATCTTTTTGTAAGCTGAAAGCAATAATTTCTGACGAGCGGGGTCTAATTCATGAAAACAAATCAGAAACTGAAAACCATACTTCTTGTTCCAATATTTTTATTTAGCGCCTTCAGTGGCACGATAATATCTGCACAGGAACTAGATCTGGAAAATACCGAAGTCAGAACAGGGTATAGCATTGGTGTAAATATCGGCTTGAATCTGGCCACACAGGGGATTATCAGTGATGATATTGATAATGCTGCATTATTACGGGGCTTTCAGGATGCAATCAATGACCAGATTATGCTTGGTGATGAAGAAATTATTGCTGCGCTAGAACAGTACAGCATGATGATGGAACAACGGGCCCAGGATGAACTGGAAGCCATGGCGCAGGCAAGTATCGACTTTCTGGATAAAAATGCTATGCAGCCAGGTGTAGTCACGACTGCATCCGGTCTGCAATACCTTGTACTGGAGGAAGGTTCTGATACGAATGCACCAATGCCCCTGGCAACGGATGAGGTAGAAGTGCATTATCACGGCACCATGATTGATGGGCGCGTCTTTGACAGTTCTGTTGACCGTGGAGAACCTATCTCATTCCCACTGGATGGCGTTATTGCCGGCTGGACTGAAGGCCTGCAATTGATGAAAGTAGGAGACAAATATCGTTTCTTTATCCCAGCTGAACTGGCTTATGGTGCTGCTGGTGCCGGAGGCACAATCCCTCCCTATGCAGCTTTGATATTCGATGTGGAATTGCTGGGGATTAATTAGACGCAGTACCGGGCACTATCCTGAATGTCTGAAACAAATGATTTGAATGCGGGCCTGTGTGATTTTATACAGGCTTCGCCAACACCATTCCATGCGGCAGCAAATCTGGCTGCAGCTTTAACGACAGCAGGTTATCAGGAGCTATCAGAAGCTGAGGTCTGGCAACTGGAAGCCGGACAGGCTTACTTTGTTCGGCGTAATTCCTCATCGTTAATCGCGTTTCGACCTGGCAATGGAGATCTGTTCGAAAGTGGCTTCAACATAGTTGGTGCTCATACTGACAGTCCCTGTCTGAAAGTGAAGCCGCAGGCAACGATTGTCAAAAAAAACTATCTGCAGTGCGGTGTTGAAGTCTATGGTGGGGTTTTATTAAACCCCTGGTTTGATCGTGACCTCTCTTTAGCTGGCAGAGTACATTATCGTAATAAAAACGGCGTGATAGATAATTGCCTGATCAATTTTGAAAGAGCTGTGGCGAGTATTCCCAGCCTTGCTATTCATCTGGACAGGGAAGCCAATAGTAAGCGCAGTATTAATATGCAAAAAGATATTGCGCCTGTGCTTATGCATACAGATGGAAAAAATGATCATGAATTCACTGATTGTTTACTGGATCATTTACATGTGCAACAGGGCTTAAAGGATGTTGAAAAAATACTAAATTATGAATTAAGTTTTTATGATGTTCAGGCGCCCAGTCAGGTTGGCATGAAAAAGGAGTTTATTACCAGCGCACGTCTGGACAATCTGCTCAGTTGCTATGTTGCTATGCGTGCCCTGCTGGATAGCGAAAGCAGCCAGCCAGCTTTACTGGTCTGTTCGGATCATGAAGAAGTCGGTAGTGTATCTGCAGCTGGCGCGGCGGGTTCTTTTTTAGAAGCTGTCATCGAACGTGTAAGTGAAAGTTTTGATGAAAAGAAAGGACATGAAGCCAGAAGGCGCTTACTGGAAAATTCCATGTTGTTTTCAGTTGATAATGCACATGGAATTCACCCAAATTTTGCTGACAAACATGATCAGCAACATGGCCCACTTTTAAATCAGGGACCGGTTTTGAAAATTAATGCCAACCAGCGATACGCCAGCAACAGTGAATCAGCAGCTTTACTGACATCTCTGTGTGATGATGAGTCGATCCCATTACAAAGTTTCGTAGTGCGCAGTGATATGGCATGTGGCTCAACTATTGGCCCCATTATGGCAGCAGAGCTTGGGCTGAAGACAGTCGATGTTGGTGTACCAACCTTTGCCATGCACTCCATCAGGGAAATGGCTGGCAGTAAAGACACCACTTACCTTTTGAAACTACTTACGACTTTTTTCAGTCACTCCTAAGCGCTGTTTTTTTAAATCCCTGATCAGATTACGCAGTGGATGCAAACAGGTCAGCTCGGCATTACTTATTGGTAATGGGCTCTGGTTTAACAAATTAGCCAGATAACTAGCAGCTAGCGGAGTGCTGGTTAGTCCGTGGGAACCATGCCCCACATTAATAAACAGTCCGGATTCATATACAGCGTCCTGCTGTATTGTCTTACGGGCGTTGCGTTTCAGAAATCCAAATGCAGCCATGCTTTCTGTGTGGTTTTCAACAGGGCCGACCAGTGGCAAATAATCCGGAGTGCTGCTTCGATAAGCATAATGGCTTTTCAGTAGTTTAGCGTTGTTGAGACAATCTGCCATAGCTTTGTCGATGTTGTTTATTAGCGCCAGATTTTGTCGGGCCAGCTCCGTCGTATCAACCAACTTTTCTGTATGCTGTCTGGTTATTCCTCCGACTAGAACCCCATTGTCCGTTGGCAGAATATAACCTTTAGCACAAATTATGCAGGCTGGTGAATGCTCCATGCCGGTGAAGGCATATTCATCCGCCTGGCCAAAATTCATGGTCAAGGGGTAGTGCCGGGCTGGTTCCAGTTTCAGGGCATCCTTGCTGTTGGCAATAACAGTGACCGGCGCCTCAAAAGTTCGGCCATCTTGTGTTATTAACTGCCATCTATCTTCATTATGTTTAAGTGAGCATACCTCGGCACTTGTAATAACGGTAATATTTTCATGTTGAAGGTAAGCCTGACACAAAGCTCTGGGGTTCAGATAGCCTGCATTTGGGAAAAACAGACCACCGTGTTCCAGTTGGTGGCCACAAATTTGGCTGGCTTCATCAGCATTCAGCTGTTCGATAATGCCGGATTGGGCAAGCAGGCTCATTGCGTGCTGTTGTCGCTTTTTTTCCCTGTCATCAAAAGCCAGCTGTAATAGACCGCTGTCATGCCAGTCGATCAGATCGTCTTTCGCCATTTGCCTGTAATGATGCATTGCATAAAGATAGGCATGTACATAATATGCAGCACGTGGATCATCGCTGCTGCTAAGTTTGCAGTACACGATGCCTCTGGAATTGCCGGAAGCTTTACTGGCTATTTCAGATTCACTTTCAAGCAGGCTTACTTTCCATCCTGATTTTGCCAGCGCGGCCGCTGTTGCACAGCCTGCCATGCCGCCCCCAACAATAAGCGCTTTACGCTCTTTATAGGCCATGGCAGGCAGCTGAAACCAGTCAATATTGTCACTCGTACCGTGTTGATCGGGTTGAAATGTCGCAACAAGCATATGGCGCTTGTTGGCAAAGCCGGGCTTTCTAGACACCTCAAAACCGTTTTGCTTCAGGGCCTGTTTAACAGTGCCGGCAGCGCTATAGGTGCTCAGACTTGTGCCGGCTTTACTTAATGATGCAATAAGCTGGCACAGCTCAGCACTCCACATGTCAGCATTGACAGCAGGAGCAAAACCGTCAAGAAACCAGGCATCTACCCGGAAACCGTGTTTTTGTTGTATCTGTTTCAACAGTGAGGTGCTATCACCAAGCAACAGGATGAGTACAACCCTGACAGACCCAAAATAGAGCTCCCGGTAGTGCATGCCCGGGTGTACTGAGGGATAGGCTGTATAAAAAAGGGAAAAGTAGGGTGACAGTTCTGGGTATTTTTTGTACAGCCGTAGCAAATCACTGTTGCGGAATGGGTGCAATTCGGTTGCCAGATAGTAAAGGGTTGAAGATCGGGACGTTTTGCTTTTGCACCATAATCTGCAAGTGTTCAGAAAATTAAGACCGCCTCCGAATCCGCATTCGGCTATCACAAAATCCTGCCCGTTCATTTCTCGCCAGCGTGAGGGCAGTTTGTTTCCTTTTAAAAATACATAACTACTTTCTGCCAGCGCATCCGATTGAGAGTAATAAATATCCTGGTAGTCTTCAGAATAAGGATTTTCATCAGCATCCCAGCTTAGTTGTGCTGTGTTAATGGTTTTTTTTATATCTGGCATGAGGCTCTTTTTCAGACCTGAATAATGCGGTACTCTCCAGGGAGTAAACCGTCCAGTTGCCACTGTCCGATCCGGTGTCGGATCAGGCGCAGGGTAGGGAAACCAACCGCCGCAGTCATTCTTCTTACCTGACGATTACGCCCTTCGCTGATGCTTAAATTTAGCCAGGAAGTAGGAATTGATTTACGCTCTCTAATAGGAGGGATTCTTGGCCAGATGTCAGGTTCCTGGATTTTTTCTGCTTCTGCTGGTTTGCTCAATCCGTCTTTCAGTTCTACACCTGACTGTAATGAAGTAAGTGCCTCCTGGCTGATATCACCTTCAACCTGAACCCAATAGGATTTTTGCATTTTCATGTCAGGATTGGCGATCTGATGTTGTAGTTGCCCATTGTCAGTTAATAACAGCAAGCCTTCTGAATCTTTGTCGAGTCTGCCGGCCGGATAGAAATTGGGCAGGGTGATCAGAGATGCAAGCGTCTGGGTGGGCTGTGAAGAAGAATGTGGATCGCTAAACTGAGAAACTACATTAAAGGGTTTGTTTAGCAAGACTAGTTTTGACATCTCAACTGAAATTTAAATTATTTGATTCGCTATCTTATGCGCACATTATTGCAGCATGGCATACACGCGAACAAGTCAGTACAAGTAACAAGCTAACAATTCATTTTCATACAGAGGCAACATGGCAAAGATGGCTGTCAGACAAGAACCGCCGACATGGCGCAGCACGTAGCGGGGATTTACGGGATTAAATTTATTCTTTTGATGAATGCTTATTCAGTATCTGAATCTGTTTCAGAATCAGCATCAGCGGAATCATTGCTTTGCGCTGGGGAT
>JAYPJO010000146.1:0-299 GCA_038128465.1 Gammaproteobacteria bacterium | reverse complement strand
TCTGTTACAGCTGTAGCTTCTTCTTGTTGACTGGATTCAGCATCATCGAGTGCATCGATGTTAGCAGCATGCAGAACTTTTGGACCTTCTACTACATCAAAAGAAACCATCTGACCGGCTTTGAGTGTTTTATAACCTTCCATACCGATAGACGAATAGTGTGCAAATAAATCACTACCGCCATCATCAGGAAGAATAAAACCAAAACCCTTGGCATTATTGAACCATTTGACTTGACCAGTACTCATTCAGACTCTCCCACCCGAACTTAATTTGTAATTAACAATCAAGACTGCTGA
>JAYPJO010000145.1:2775-5323 GCA_038128465.1 Gammaproteobacteria bacterium | reverse complement strand
CATTATTTAACTTAATTTTTGTCTTGATTACGCAATGTATCAACCAGGCTTTCAAGTTCTTCGATCATGGCTGACTCTACTTCTGAAAAACCATCTAGTAATAAATTATTGTTTTCATAGGCGTCATCGACCAGGTTATAAAGCTCCTGGTGGTCATGCCAGCGGATCAGCTTGTGGGTGTCATTTCTGATGGCAAATGCACCTTCCTCAACGCCTCTGCTACTGTAGAAAGCATCGGAAAATATAAAGTTCCTGATAGAGCCTGAAGTGGGGTTACTGAAATAAGGTACCAGTGAAACCGAGTTAAGATCAAGTTGCCCTGTCACTTCGATGCCGGCAAGCTCGGTAATTGTGGCAAACAAATCTGTTGAGTTGACTAGTGCATCAGACATTTCACCTTCAGGCACCCCAGGGCCACTGATGATCAGTGGGACCCGCAGTCCGCCTTCATAAAGTGTGAATTTGCCCCGGTCTGGATGAAACGGAGGATCGTTAGCTTCTCCAGTAGTACCATTATCGCCAATAAATACAATAATAGTTTCATCCAGTTCATCTTCCCCTATACCTGCCAGTAAGCGTCCAATCTCCTGGTCCATGCGTGCTGTCATGATATCCAGAGCCGCTCTTGGATCGTCAGCTTGGATAGCGCTGGTTTCGAGGCCCTCAACATCAGGAACATGGTGCGGGTAGTGTGGCAAATTCAATGCCAGCCAGAGAAACCAGGGGCTGTCACTTTGTTGCCCAATCCAGTCAACAGCAGTATTGATTTTTTCTTCAGGGGTATAACCGGTGCGTTGCTCCAGTACCCCATTGAGGTTTTCATACCAGGCAAAATAGGATTCCGGCTGGTTCATCATATTAACCGAGTAATAATCGAACCCGGCATTGGCAGGGTGCTGTAACCATCCATTTTCGGTGTCACCGAGATGCCATTTGCCAATAACACCAGTGGTATAGGCATTACCTGATCTGCGAAATATTTCTGGCAGTGTCAATTCGCTGCTTGATAAGCCCTTACTAAGCAAGTTTGTATCATCACCTTCAGAGATATAAAGACGACTGAAATTTTCAATTACTGGTGTTAAGTTTTCATAAACTTCTACAGGTTTCTGGCTGAAATTCAGGTCTTCAAATTCAGACAGGGTGAGTGTTCCATTTGATCTTTCCAGCCTGGGGTAATCACCATTAACCCCTGTGGGGGGACGACCCACTCCTGTTTGGAAACCATAACGACCAGTCAGTAATGTTGCCCGAGTTGGTGAGCAGGTTGGTTGTGACCAGACATTGAGAAAACTCATTCCTGCGCTGGCCAGCTGGTTCAGGTTAGGGGTAACTGCAGGTTCACTGCCAATACCAAAAGATTCGAGTTGTTCCACGCCAAGATCATCTGCAATGATGATCAAAACATTGGGAGGTGCTGTGTTCACCTGATTAAGTTCAGACATCTGATCAGCCGGGTCTGCAGTAACTTCTTGCTGGTTGCTGCAACCAGATGATGCCAAGAGGGCAATAACTGTCAGGGTGTATAGTTTAATGTTAGGGTTCAGAGCTGTTTTCTTTATTACAGGCATAAGTACTACTCCACTGTTTCAACTGTTTTTTACTGAATTTCTTGCTTGAGTTTTAGGCAGGAACTCTAAATCAGGTTATCGGGACTTATTCTCTTGGCGACCCAAACCTAAAGGTTTCATTACCGTCTTCATCGAAAATAACTACGTATTCAATGTTTGCAATATTGTCAGCATTCCTAGCCATTGCAGCATGAATTTCGACAATGTCTCCTGGTTCTAATGTGTCTCTTCTGATGCCTTGTCGCATTAACATTGATGCTGCAGCTAATTCAAAATTCCAGGTAAAAATTTCACCGCTTTCCAACTCCTCTTCCACAAACAAACGCGCATGAGGGTTAACCAGTTGCAGTTGAACAACGGTGCCAGACACTATAACGGGCCGGTCCGGATCAAACTGCGCCAGCCAGTTATGGTGTGCGAGTAGTTGCAAGGGGAAAAACAGCAGACTCAAGAATGCAGCAGGTAGTAGGTGCTTTTTCATGTGATGGTCCATTTTTTATTTTTGGTTTCAGTATGGTGCTGGCTGGCAATTAAAAATACTGTGAAGATGCTTCGTTTTCACAAACCCATTCAATCAGGGAATCACCAGGCATAATTCTAAAATTAGCGCGCAGGTCAAAAGCTTCTGTATAGGCCCCCGGATCATCAATGGTGATATCAAGTTCCAGTCGACCATAGCTGATGCGATTAAAACGTTCAGTAATGACAAGCTGATCGGTTGTTGGACTGCCATTGAAATCGAGCCAGCCATCATCACGAAAATTATTGGTGGTGACAACCAGGGTGTCACCTTCCCAGTGCCCTACAGAATAGCCATACCAGGTAGGAAGTGGATCTCCTAGAGGAGGGAGCGGGCGACCGTCGAGAAATATTTCTCTTACCCCGGCGCTGGCTTCATACAGAATGATCAGTCGGTTAGGAGCCTGCACAATCTCGAAGGGCTGGGGATGGGTGTGAAACTGCATGTGACCCAGTGG
>JAYPJO010000145.1:0-2765 GCA_038128465.1 Gammaproteobacteria bacterium | reverse complement strand
ACAATAACTGTCAGGATTTTCGATACCATGATTGGCAATACGCTCTTCTCTTTTTTCTCTCGCCCAGGACTGGTAAGGCAAGCCATTTTCAAAACCAAAACCCTGATCCCAGAAAGTGGCATAAGGTGGAACACCTGGCGGTGGGGTTCTGGGTTCGCCAATAGGTCTGCCCTGAACACCGCTTTCATGAGGGAAAGGGAAATCCCAGGTGCCAGATAAATCCGGCTTGCCATCAAGAGTTCGGGGAACTGGCGCATCAAAGTCAGGCGTTCCGTCCGGCAACATGGGTACGCCTTCCATATGCAGCGGCCACTGTGCAGATGCTGTTGAGTTGAATAATGTGAAAATAAAAAAGCAGACTGATAAGCGAAGAGGAAATCTCATAAAAGACCTGTTGATGTAATTATTATGATTTCCTAACTCTAAATCGTATTAGTGATGCCTGTCAAAATATCCAGCCTTAGGGTAGTGGCCCAGGTTGAAATTTCTACAGACTCTCGACTTGATATATAAGTTAGAAATATTCAACTCAATAAACAATTTCAACCATGGTGGTAACTTTTCTTTGTCGACACGCCAAAAGACGTACATCCCTGTACAGGCTCGGCTGACGACATCCTTGTCGTCAGACGGTGTCCAAATAAATAGTTACCACCATGGATGACCATAAACATAAAAATTTCAAACTGAGCCACAACCAGGCCATGCTATCAGCGGAAATACCGGGGAGATTTACTGTAGTCAAAAAGGCCTTTGAATGGGGCTATCCTGGGCACGTCTTCCGGCAGGTCTGTCCAAACCGACTTTGCACAGCTGGTCGGATAGATCGGACCGGATCATGATGGTGGTCCAGGCCATGAGGGTGCCGTCTGACATCTGTTCGATATTGAAGGTATAGGTATCCAGGGAGTCCATTTCAAACACAAAATCCGCTTCATAGGAGGTTCGGGGCTGTCCGTGAATACGATAGTCACTGTGGTTATTAAACAGGTACTCCAGAAAATCCTGGGGAAAGGCAAATTGAGTCGTTAAAAATTCTTCGCCCTGATGATCTGATCGCTTGATAGTGGCATGGATATGCACAGCCCTGCCGCCATACCACCCCGGCATGCAACTGTTAAACCAGGCCACACCATCAGCATTGGTCATGCGATGCCCCCTGAAAAAGCGGGCGGCCAGTGCCGCAGGGTCATCGCCAGTACAAAAGGTAACATTAGGAACTGTTTCACTGGAGTAAATGCCATCAGCATCACAATGCCAGATATCCACATCGGCATCTGTGACCGGCTGATAATCTTCATCAACGATTCGAAATCCCAGGCGCATGGGCAGTCCATTTTTGCCCTCACTGATATCTTCCCGCTCTGGAATACCCCGGTCATAACAGGGGCCCTGGGTCATGGCACAGGTAGGCATACTGACAACAGATTGTGGTGCTGCATTGATAAAAGGGTCCGGATAACTGCCAATATCCCTCATACCCGCAGTACCACCATTGGCCCAGCCACCTGGTTCGGGCCCGCCAACAGACTGTGCCGTAAAAGCGGTAAAGGGTCTGCTGAGCAATGAAAATCCGGCAAATGAACTGAAACCGCATTTCAGGAATTTGCGCCGACCTGTTGAATCTGTATTAAACATGATCCTGCCTTCCATTTATTATTTGCGGTGTAATTAGTGTGTTAATGGTTATATTATTTGAATTAATCGATGATGAAAATAATTAAAACAGGAAAACCGGCTATGCGTAATTCAGACGAGACTCTTGATCAGATGAAACAGGTTGCGGAAAATGGTTTATTACATCGGCGTGCATTTCTAAAAAAAGGAGCTATGGTTGCTACTGCGACCCCTTTTCTCAGCGCCCGGGCGGCGCCACCTGAAGTGGATGCCTGGAGCACCATCGCTGGCAGACCGCCTGAAGGTTATGGCAACCGCTCTGAGTATGAAGACATCTCACGTCTGACCGGCTTCAGCCCTCCAGCAGTTGGTGCTGGTTCTTCCCGAACACCCTGGGGCGGGCTGGAAGGTACGATTACGCCCAGTGCCCTGCACTTTGAACGGCACCATAACGGTATTCCCAACATCAACCCTGAAGAACATCGACTGCTGGTTCATGGTTTGGTGGATCAACCGTTGATTTTTGACCTGGAATCGCTGAGCCAATATCCACTGGAGTCGAGAATTCATTTCCTCGAATGCTCGGGTAACAGCCGTAGCCTGGATGCTGACCAGCCTGTGGCTGGTTCTGCACAAAACATCCATGGGTTGTTGTCATGCAGTGAGTGGACTGGTGTACCAGTTTCAGTGCTGCTGGAAGAAGCTGGTGTGCAGCCTGAAGGCAAATGGGTGCTGGCTGAAGGTGCTGACTCGGCACTGATGACCAGAAGCATTCCGATGAGCAAAATCCTGGATGATGCCATGATAGCGATTTATCAAAATGGTGAAAGACTGCGGCCCGGTAATGGTTACCCTATGCGTCTGTTTTTACCAGGTTGGGAAGGAAATACCAGCGTGAAATGGTTAAGGCGCCTGAAGGTCACAACAGAACCCACCATGACGCGCGATGAAACCTCGAAATATTCTGATCTGATGCCCGATGGAACTGCTGAGCTGTTTACCTTTGAAATGGGCGTGAAATCATTTATCTCTTCACCTTCCGGTCAACAGACAATGCGTGGATCCGGGTTATATCAGATATCCGGTGTAGCCTGGTCAGGCGCCGGCCGGATCAGTCGGGTCGTAGCAGACGCTGAGGACGTTATTCA
>JAYPJO010000144.1:0-5336 GCA_038128465.1 Gammaproteobacteria bacterium | reverse complement strand
TATGGTTGGTGCACTTTCTGGTATTTTCTCAAGTCTCTGGATCAAACAAAAAGCTAATCGGGAAATTGAACTGTTGGAAGACCATTTAACTGTTCAGCATTCCTGATAAATATTAACTTATTGATTTTAAAAGAAATATACTATGAGAAGCTTAGCTAAAGATAAAGAAGAAGGTCAGGCAGGTGAAATTGATTTAACACCCATGCTGGATGTTGTATTCATTCTGCTGATTTTTTTCATCGTAACAGCCGTGTTCGTCAAGGAAGCGGGTTATGATGTTCTGAAACCACAGGCTTCAACGGCGATATTTACCAATCTTGACCCGATTCTTGTCGCCATATCACCTGCTGGAGAGATATACATGGATGGTGATATGATTGAGGCAAGAAACCTGCGTTTTCGTTTGGAGCAACGTCTGGCAGATGCACCAAATGCACCTGTAATTATTCAGGCTGATCAGGCTGCTACAAATGAGCATGTTATTACCATTATGACTGCTGCCAGAGAAGCAGGCATAAACACTGTGCAAATTGCAGCGGAGGAATAGACATGATTAAAACAGTAAATGCTTTAGTTGCAGTATTATTTGGTGGCGCAATCACATTTGCCCTGTTTTATCTGATGCAGGCGCTGATTGCCACTGGTGGTGGTGAAGTAGAACAAAGAGAGGCAATTCGTATTGCTGATATCACAATTCCCGAAATAGAAATAGAAGTCACCCGGGTTGAACCCAAACCTGATGAACCCGATGTCCCTGAAGAGGTGCCCGATCTCCCGGATATGGAAGTGGACACGATGGATATGAGCGCTGGTGACAGTATCAATATAGCCCGGGTTGAAGTAGATGTGGGCGGTATTGATGCAACCGCAGTCGTCGGGATTAACGATTCCGAAATGTTGCCAATTGTTACAGTACCACCGACTTATCCTAACAGGGCACTATCACGTGGTATTGAAGGTTGGTGCCTGGTAATGTTCACTGTAACTGAAACCGGAACCGTCATTGACCCAGTGGTTGTTGATGCTGATCCGCCTGATACATTCAACAATGCATCAATAAGGGCAGTGACCAGATTTAAATACAACCCTCGTGTCGAAGACGGTGTGCCGGTCCCTGTTGAAGGTGTTCAGTATCTGTTTAGATACAATGTAGACGAATAAAACATCATTAAGAATCTGACGATCGACGATCAGAGAAATAGCATAAATAGCTGATAAAGGGATAGTAATGAAATTGATGAATATGAGCATAGTTCTATCATTGATAAATAAATTGATCAAAGCGGCTGTTTTAATGACAGCATTGTCTTTGATGCTGTCTTTTTCGAATTCAACTGTTGCGCAGGATGAAGAAGAGGGAAGAAGAGCGCCTCCCGCTGCAAGATCAGCTCAAACCCTGTCACGTCAGGTATACCAGCGTCTCGAAGAGATTATGGAATTAAGGGATGCTGGAGACATGGCTGGCGCTGATGATGTGATGCTGGAACTGAGGGATATGTATGATCGTGGTCGCCTGAATGACGCTGAAGAACTCAGGATGTGGCAGTTTTACGCCAACTTTGCTGCTTTGGAAGAAAACTATGAAGAAGCCATTATCTACCAGGAAAATATCCTGGCGATGGACGAGGATGCTTTAACACCTGAAAACAGGGAAAGCACCTTGTTGTTGATGGGGCAGTTAAAGTTTGCAGTTGAAGACTACAATGGTTCAATCGATGCCTACTTGGAATATCTTAATATGGCTCTTGATATTGATATTTCAGCATATCAAAGGGTTGGAATAGCTTATTACTCCCTTGAAGATTTTCCTAATTCGCTCAATTATATTCTTGAATTTATGGATCAGACACGTGCATCTGGTGAAGAAGTGGATAAAAGTACCTATGATCTGGTTCGTTCATTGTATCTCTTGGTAGATGATTTGGAAAATGCGTTACAGGCTACCAGGGAAATGATTGTATTGTTCAGAGAACCTGGTGACTGGGAATTTATGGTTAATGTACTTGGAGCCCTGGAACGTTTTGATGAGCAGGCTCAATTTATTTATGCCATGAACACCTTTGGTATGGTTGATAATGAAGGACAGATTGTTAACCTTTCTGGACAGTTATTTAACACAGAATATTACTGGGGTGCGGCTAAAATATTGGAGCAGGGTCTGGAAGAAGGCCTACTTGACCCAGATGCTGATAACTGGGCAAGGTTGGCACAAAGCTATCAATTGGCTCGTGAAGACGAAATGTCAATTGAGCCCTATATAACAGCTGCTGAATTGTCTGAAGATGGTGAGAATTATTCCAGATTGTCTTCAATCTATATAAACCTAAGTCAATTTGAAGATGCTGTAGATGCCCTGGATCAAGCATTTGCCAAAGGCAACCTGAACAGGGCTGATCAGGCATATCTCAGACAGGCACGAGCCTTGCTGGAATTAAACCGCCATGATGAAGGTATTGAGGCAGCGCAACTTGCAGCCAGGGATGAACGTAGTGAAGATGCAGCAGAAACCTGGGTACAATATCTAAATAATGAGAAAACATTGTATGAAACCAAGCAAAGGCAGCGTGAGTTGTACAGGGGCTTCTTCAGATAATATTCAAATTTAGGTAAATTTATTTTAAGAAAACGCATCCTTGGATGCGTTTTTTTTTGCTCTTGAAAATGATTGGAATGCCCTTATTTAAACCCTGCTGGTGCAAATATAATAGGAGATATCAAGAATGACTGCAGCCCAAAAAGAAACCATGGGTTTTCAAACTGAAGCAAAACAACTTTTGCATTTCCTTATATAGCAATAAGGAAATTTTTCTGCGTGAGTTGATCTCTAATGCTTCCGATGCGGCAGATAAAATGCGGTTTGCCGCTTTAAAAAATGATTCTCTTTATGAAGGTGACTCAGAACTTGCTATCGAAATTGAATGCGATAGTAAACGTAAGATCATTACTGTAAAAGATAATGGCATTGGTATGAACAGGGAAGAAGTAATAGAAAATTTGGGTACTATAGCCAAATCTGGGACTGCGCAGTTTCTCGAAAGCCTGACAGGTGACGAGAAAAAAGATTCCCAGTTAATAGGTCAGTTCGGTGTGGGTTTTTATTCAGCTTTTATTGTTGCTGAGAAAGTGGAGGTGCTTACCCGAAAAGCTGGGGAGCCTATCGAAAATGGCGTGCACTGGGAGTCGCAGGGTGAAGCAGACTTCAGCATTGAAAATATAGAAAAAGCTGACAGGGGCACTACCATTATTTTACATCTTAAAAAACAGGAAAAAGAATTTTCTGAATCCTATCGTTTACGATCGATAGTTAAAAAATATGCTGATCACATATCGATCCCTGTCAAGATGATAAAGGAAGATATTGGCGAGGATGATAAAAAGAAAAAGAAAAAAGAAAAAGAATTTGAGGTAGTAAATTCGGCTAAAGCACTATGGGCACGACCACGAACCGAATTAAAAGAAGAAGAATACAAAGAATTTTACAAGCATGTCAGCCATGATTTTGAAGACCCTCTGGAATGGAGTCATAACAAGGTAGAAGGCAAGCTTGAATATACATCCTTGCTTTATTTGCCTGCTAAAGCCCCCTTTGATTTATGGAACAGGGACTCAGCCAGAGGGCTGAAACTTTACGTGCAACGCGTATTTATAATGGATGAAGCTGAACAATTTTTGCCACTGTATTTGCGTTTTATTAAAGGCGTTGTGGATTCAAATGATATTTCTCTCAATGTTTCCAGGGAAATATTACAGAAAGATCCTACAGTGGATTCCATGAAAAGCGCTTTAACCAAGCGCGTACTGGATATGCTGGCAAAAATGAAAAAGAAAGATGCTGATAAGTATCAGAGCTTCTGGCAGGAATTTGGTCAGGTTTTAAAAGAAGGTCCTGCTGAGGATGCAGCTAATCGAGAAAAAATTGCTGATCTGCTTTTATTTACGACTACGAACAGTGATGACGCAACTCAGAATCAGTCTCTAGCCGAATACGTCAAGCGAATGCAGGAAAATCAGCAAAAAATCTATTACATAACCAGTGAAACATACAATACTGCAAAAAACAGCCCTCATCTGGAGGTCTTTAAAAAGAAAGGTGTTGAGGTTCTGTTGTTATCTGATCGTATCGATGAATGGCTGATGAATCACTTGATGGAATACGATGGCAAGTCATTCCAGGATATTACCAAAGGTAAACTGGATCTCGGTGATCTGGATAGTGAAGAAGATAAAAAGCAACAGGAAAAAGCTGATGAAGCAGCCAAGCCGCTATTAGAGCGCGTTGAAAAATCACTAGGTGAAAAAGTCTCAGAAGTCAGGACAACCAACCGTCTTACTGACTCTCCAGCCTGTATTGCTGTCGGTGAATATGATATGAACCTGCAGATGCGCAAGATTATGGAAGCCGCAGGACAGGCGGTGCCAGACTCCAAGCCCATCTTTGAGTTAAATCTGGAACACCCGCTGGTTGTCAAGCTGGATACTGAAAGCGACGAAGAGCGCTTCAATGAGCTTGCTGCCATACTTTTTGATCAGGCCAGCTTGGCTGAAGGCGGGCAACTTGATGATACAGGCAGCTACATCAGACGTTTGAATAAACTGTTACTGGATTTAACCAGCTAAGCCTTTTTTAAAAGTTATCAATAATCTGATTCATTGTTGCACTTGGGCGCATGACCTGAGTGCATAGATCGCTGTCTGGTTTGAAGTATCCGTCAATATTAACACCAGAGCCCTGTACTGAATTCAATTCAGTGATGATCTGGTCTTCATTTTCATATAGTGCAGTTGCCAATGGAGTAAATAGTGCTTTTAATTTCGGATCCTGCTCCTGCTCAGCCAGAGCCTGAGCCCAGTAAAGGCCCAGATAAAAATGGCTGCCACGGTTGTCCAGTTCACCTGCCCTGCGTGATGGCGACTTGTTTTCCAGTAGCAATTTTGCTGTAGCACTGTCCAGTGTGTCAGCCAGTAACTGGGCGCTATCATTACCCATAGCCTGACTAAAGTGTTCGTAAGAAGCAGCTAGTGCCAGAAATTCGCCAAGAGAGTCCCAGCGTAAATGATTTTCAGCAACAAGTTGCTGAACATGTTTAGGGGCTGAGCCTCCAGCGCCGGTCTCAAACAGTCCGCCACCATTCATCAAGGGTACTATTGACAGCATTTTGGCGCTGGTTCCAACTTCCAGAATAGGGAATAAGTCTGTCAGGTAATCACGTAAAACATTGCCGGTCACAGAAATAGTGTCTTCGTCACGTTTCATTCTTTCCAGTGAAAATCGTGTCGCTTCCACTGGGGGCATGATGCGAATATCCAGACCATCAGTGTCATGATCAGGCAAGTAG
>JAYPJO010000143.1:0-5375 GCA_038128465.1 Gammaproteobacteria bacterium | reverse complement strand
GGACTGGGCCGTGAAGGGATACGGTTCGCTATGGAAGACATGTCAGAAATCCGGAATATGGTTGTCCGAACGCCCTGATCGTTATTAAATTTGAATCAAAGCCCTGGTTGTATGGTGGAATCCTGATCCAGGGTGAATGATTTTCTGTAATGATGACTGATTCTGGCCAGATGCCAGCTTACCCTGTCCATCCAGCGTAAGGCCTGTATCAATAATGATCTGTACAGGACAAGCTTGCTTGTACAGAATTATTACCGCCCGGAATTCAAGCATGGCAAAATGCACAAGCCTACATGTGCTTGCTATTGTTCCGAATTTTCTTGAAGTCATGAGTGAGACCTATTAGTATCTCACTTTTTCAAAATCATGGCTAAGCCTGAACCTTAGCTCAATCTACATAACATTTATAATAATCCCGAAGCTGATATCCCATGGGAATCCCGGCAAACGGAAGCTGAGCGCCAGAGACCGGCGAAATTGAGGTAGTTACTTATTATGGAAACACTTGTTTGGAATACTGAAATGCTGGTTTCCGGAATTGTTCTGGCCATCACCTTTGTTGCAATTTTTACTGAAGGTATACATGGCATCCACCGCGTTAAAGTAGCAATGGCAGGTGCTGCTGTCATGATGGTGCTGGGACAGGTTTTTGGTTTTTATGGCCCGGAAGAGGCTGTTGAAGCCATCGACTGGAATGTAGTCTTTCTGCTTGGTGGCATGATGACCATTGTTGCCATCATGATTCCTACCGGCGGTTTCCAGCAACTGGCTTATTCCATTGCTGATTTCAGTAAAGGCAGGCTGTTTTTATTACTGGCCCTGATGGGTACCCTGGTTACAGTACTGTCCCTGTTGCTGGATAACGTAACCACAGTGGTTATTTTCGGACCGCTGATTATTCTGATCTGTCAGTCATTACGCGTTAGCGCCATTCCTTTCCTGCTGGCAGCAGCACTGTTGTCGGATACTGGTGGTGTGGCAACACTGGTTGGTGACCCACCCAACCTGATGATTGGTTCAGCTGCCAACATTGATTTCACCACTTTTGCCATACACATGGCACCAATGGTATTCGTAGCATGGATTGCCATACTGTTTTTCCTGCGACTGTTGTTCAAACAGGAGCTGGCAGTAAAACCAGCTGAACTGAACCTGACTGATCGCGAGCCTTTATCTGACCCTAAAACCTGGTATGGCGCACTGGCCGTGCTCGGTATTATGGTAATCGGGTTTATTTTTCATAATGCCCTGCACTGGGAACCCTGGTTTGTTACAGCGCTGGGTTTAACCCTGCTGATCTTCATCAGTAAGGATATCGATGTTGAAGAGAGCTTTGCCGAGATTGAGCTGGCATTGTTAATGTTCTTTATTTCACTGTTTATTATTGTCGGTGGTGTTGAGCACAGTGAATTCCTGATGTATATCGGCCAGTTTGTCATTCCATTTGTTGAGGACTATGGTCTGCTAACCACCTGTATCATTCTGCTCTGGGTATCAGCTGCTTTCTCTGCTGCTATCGATAATATTCCGTTTACGGCCGCCATGATTCCGATCATTCTGGGTATGGAAGCTCAGGGCATCAATGTTTCACCACTGTGGTGGGCACTGGCTGCCGGTGTTGGTATGGGTGGTAACGGAACTCACCTGGGTTCTACCGCGAATGTATTCATCGTGACCATTTCTGAGAAAATGGCAAAAGACCAGGGTGATCCTGCACTGGCGATCACACCAGGCCTCTGGTTCAGGAAAGGTCTGCCAGTCATGTTAATTACCCTGGTGATCTGTAGCATCATCATGACTATTTTCTTCCCATTCTTTGAGAATTCAGGGGTTTAAGTAGTCAGTTAAAATTCTTATTCAAAAAAGGGCAGCGGGAATCATTTCGCTGCCCTTTTTTTTCGACTGTCGGTTTTGCTCCTGCAGTGGATTGGTTGATGCATGTCATCAGGCTTGAAGAATTCCCTGTTTAGACCTGTTTCAGAACAGGTTAAACTCGGGATATCGTGTTAGGCATTGAAATAATCTAGAAAAATATGCTGAAAATAAGTTCATTATCGGACCCCGGACTGGTCAGATCAAGCAATGAAGATTTTTACTTATTCAGCAGGGAATACCGCCTCGTCATTATTGCTGATGGTGTTGGCGGTTATGATTACGGCGAAGTTGCCAGTCGCCTGGCTGCAGAAAGTGCTTACGCCTTGTTGGAAAACGAGTTTGATGATGACAATCGGCTTGCTGTCGAAGATCCGATAAACATTCTGAACAAAGCTGTGGTTTTTGCCAATCAGAAAGTCATCGATATGAAAGTGCAAAAACCGTCACACCAGCAAATGGGTACGACCCTGACCTGTCTTTATGTGGATGAAGACTTTGTCTATTTTTCCAATGTTGGTGATTCCAGGCTCTATCATATCTCCATCACTGAACAAAAAATTACTCAGTTGACGACTGACCATACGCTGGCCCAGAACAAATTGAATCAGGATCTGGTGCCGAATCTTCATGCAAGTGCCAATCATGTGCTGACCAGAATGATCGGCGCCGGCAACCTGGTCAATCCCGGATTTGGTAAACATCCACTACAACACGGTGACATGCTGCTGACCTGTACGGATGGTTTATCTGACCTGGTGCCGGATGAAAATATATTGCAGACGCTGCTGGATAACGGCAATGATATGGACAAAAGCCTCAGTCATCTGTTGCAACAGGTTAAGGATGCCGGTGCACGCGATAACATCACAATCGTGATGGCAAGCCTGGATTAAGTCAGAGCCAGTCTTCCTGTAGTAGTCGAATCAGTTCATTGGCTGACTGAATACGCTCTTCTGGTTTTCTTTGAAGGCAGCCCATAGTGGCTTTTTCCAGTAATGGTGGAACTTTTATCCGGCTGATTTCTGAAGGCAGAGGAGGATCTTCATTTTTTATCTTACTGATCATTTCATCCATGGTTTTGCCGGTAGCAGGACTGGTGCCTGTCAAGATTTCATAGAGGATGGTGCCCAGACTGTAGACATCGGTACGGCCATCAATGCTGGGATCCTTATCAATCTGTTCGGGTGACATATGGATAATGGTGCCCTGCAGTTTACCTCGCCGGGTAATGCTGAGGTCTTCAGATTTCGTATTGTCAGCATCATCAGGCAGGTCGGCATCACTGCCATCCGTTTTCCAGACCTTGGCCAGCCCCCAGTCCATTAACACCACTTCACCAAAAGGGCCAACCAGTATGTTTTCCGGTTTGATATCGCGATGCACCACGCCATGATTATGGGCGTAATCCAGGGCATAGGCGACCTGGATAATGACGTCAACCAGCTGACTCAGGTCATAGCGGTCGCGGTAGTCCAGAATTTCACGCAGGGTGTAGCCATGCACCAGCTTCATGGTGAAATACAGGTGGCCCTGATTGTCACGTCCAAGCTCATAAGTCGGAATGGTGTTGGGGTGCTGCAACATAGCACTGACCCGGGCCTCCCGCAAAAAGCGCTGCTGCTCGATGGGATCATCAGCAAATTCAGGTAACAGGGATTTGTAGCAGATAACCCGTGACAGATGCAGATCTTTGCATGACTGAATCAGACATTTACCGCCCTTGGCTATGGTTTTGAAATAGGCATAGCGGGTATTGATATTGATTTTTTCAGGTAAGGCCTTGTCGGTATCTTCAAGATAGACCGAGGCGTAATCCTGTTTTTGTTCCGGAAACTTCATGACTCTAGTTTGACACCTGTATCGGCAATATCAAGGCAAAAAAAAGGGTCTGAAAACCAGACCCTTTTCTATCGTTCCTTATCAGAGAAGATAACAGATACGATTGATTTTACATTATTGCCTAACCAGCTTCTTTCGTGGTTTTCACAATAGCGGCAGCAACTTTGTAGGGATCAGCATTGGAAGCAGGACGACGGTCTTCCAGCCGACCTACCCAGCCATCTTCCATAGTGCTTACCGGAATACGAATTGATGCTCCACGGTCAGATACACCATAGCTGAATTGATCAATTGACTGTGTTTCATGAGCACCAGTCAGACGCTGATGGTTGTCATGTCCGTAAACGGAAATATGACGTTCAATGTTTTTACCAAACTCTTCACAGATTTTGGTGAACGTTTCTTCTTTACCGGAAGTACGCATTTCTTCATTGGAGAAATTGGCATGCATGCCGGATCCGTTCCAGTCGGTGTCACCCAATGGTTTTGGATGCCACTCGATAGCCAGACCATATTTCTCACCGGTTCTTTCCAGCAGGTAGCGCGACAGCCAGATTTCATCACCAGCGCGTTTCGCACCTTTGGCAAAAATCTGATATTCCCACTGACCGGCTGCAACTTCAGCATTGATCCCTTCAACATTCAGGCCAGCTTCGAGACAGATATCCAGATGCTCATCAATCATGTTGCGGCAATAGGCGTTTTTAGCGCCAACAGAGCAGTAATAAGGGCCCTGTGGAGGAGGATAGCCACCGGGAGGGAAGCCAGGTGGTAAATTTGTTTCCGGATCCCAAAGGAAATATTCCTGCTCAAAACCAAACCAGAAGTCTGTATCATCGTCACCTTCATCAATGGTAGCGCGACCATTGGATTCGTGTGGTGTACCGTCTGCATTCAAAACTTCACACATAACCAGGTAGCCATTAGCTTTGTCTGGATCAGGAATGATCATGACAGGCTTCAATATACAATCTGAAGAACCGCCTGGGGCCTGTTCAGTTGAGCTGCCGTCAAATACCCAGTTCGGGCATTCTTCAAGCGTGCCACCAAAGTCTGATCTGACCATTGTTTTGCTGCGCAGGCTTTGCGTTGGTGTGTAGCCATCCAGCCAGATATATTCCAACTTGCTTTTCATGATGAGTTTTACTCCTTCGTTTGGTTATTCTCAATAATTCGATATCGAATCGAGTACTTTACTAATTAGCACTATAGCCAGTGCAAAAAGTGTTCCCGCTTTGTCCGAGTTTTGGATTTTTTTTCTAATTCGCTCGGAGAACTGGCAGAACTGCGAAGTATATAGGATTAAACTGCATATACCAGTCCCGTTCGCCAGATTTCCAGGGAAATTTCAAAAGAATTGCCCCATAACGGTGCTAAAAAACAGTGCGTAATGCATCATTGTGGTGCAATTAAATAGTGCAGCGTAATCGTGATCACTTCATACGCAGCACAAAGATATCGTCATTCTGGGTAGGATCCGTTGCTTCCCGAATTTCAGCAATCTGAGACGCTGTTATGGCTGAAGCATTATTGCCCCAGGAAGAGCGAATATAGGTCAGCACTTCAGCTATCTGTTCATCATTGAGCAGGATTCTGAAATAGGGCATATCGGTGGTCGCTGGTCCTTCTGAGGACATCAGGCGTAATGAACCATTTAGCGT
>JAYPJO010000142.1:0-5418 GCA_038128465.1 Gammaproteobacteria bacterium | reverse complement strand
GCTGGGTATTGCTGCAGTTTCAGTTTCTTGTGCCCAGTCACAGCGCAAAGAAGGTTTGGCTGCAGGCAGACTAAAGCGCGGAAAATAGGATTGTATTCCCATGCTGTCCAGGTATGCCTGTCTATCTGGCTCATTCATAATTCATGCCTGTTCAATACTTTTAAACAGCTTAGAGTCTTAATGGCTGCATGCTTACAGTAAACTTGTCATTGGCTTGCACACAAAGCCATAATGATTAAGCAACATTCTACCGCAAGCAAGAGAAGATTAGTGGCATTATCCTTATTATGACTAGAAAAATAATCCATTGTGATTGTGATTGTTTTTTTGCCGCGATTGAAATCCGGGATGACCCTGCCCTGGCAGGATTACCTGTTGCTGTGGGCGGGGATCCCGGGAAAAGAGGTGTCATTGCCACCTGTAACTATGAAGCCCGCAAATACGGAATACATTCAGCCATGGCGTCAGCAACAGCTAAACGCCATTGTCCAGACCTGATTATTATTCCTCCCAGCAAGAACAAATATGGTGAAGTATCCAGACAAATGCACCTGATATTCAGGGATTACACTACATTAATCGAACCTCTTTCCCTTGATGAAGCCTTTCTTGATGTCAGTAAGTCTAAACAGTTCAGGGGCAGCGCCACTCTTATTGCTGCAGAAATCCGGAAACGTGTTAAACAGGAACTGAAAATCACTTTATCTGCCGGCATTGCACCAAACAAGTTCCTGGCCAAGGTCGCCAGTGACTGGAACAAACCGGATGGTCAGTATGTCATTACTCCGGATGATGTGGATGATTTTGTAAAACAGCTGCCTGTGAGGAAAATATTTGGTGTCGGCAAAGTAAGTGCCAACAAAATGCATAACCTGGGTATTGAGACCTGCCATGACCTGCAGGACTATAGCCAAGCCCAGCTGGTTGAATTATTCGGCAGTTTTGGTGAAAAACTTTACAGCCTGTGCCGAGGTGTCGATCAGCGGCCTGTTGTAACAGATCACCCCAGAAAATCCATAAGCGTTGAACTCACATACAATAATGATCTGCCCGGAATCAACCATTGTTTTGCTGAACTACCCAGTCTGATCAGCAAGTTAGAACAACGTATTCAAAACTCAAAACGCCAGGTAAATATTGGCAAGTTATTCGTAAAATTAAAATTCAATGACTTTATCACCACTACCGTTGAACAGATTGGACAGGAACTGGATATGAATATTTTTAAGGATCTTTGTCAGACAGGCTTTGAACGCGGTAATAAACCGGTCAGACTATTAGGCGTCGGTGTAAGGATCAGGGATGCTTTAAATTTCTACCAGTTGCCCTTTAATTTTGACCCGCAGGACAAGGCTAAATAAGTGTAAAATAAGGTATGTCCAGATATCGTCCACCATCAGCACCTGTATCTAATTACATCACCCCTGAAGGCGAACAGGCGCTCAATGAAGAGCTGGAATATCTCTGGCGTATCGAGCGACCCAAAGTAACACAACAGGTATCTGATGCTGCTGCATTGGGCGATCGTTCAGAAAATGCGGAATATATTTACGGCAAAAAACGTTTGCGTGAAATTGACCGCAGGGTACGGTATTTAAGAAAAAGACTGGAAGTTTTAAAGGTTGTCGATCAATTACCGGGTAATCAACAAAAGGTTTATTTTGGTGCCTGGGTCGATCTGATTGATGAAAATGAACAAAAGTTAACAATCAGGCTGGTTGGACCAGATGAAATAGACCCTAATCAGAATTTTGTCAGTATCGATTCCCCCTTGGGTAAAGCCATCATGGGGAAGCAGCTTGATGAGGACTTTACCTTTGAAAGCCCTTCCGGCACCAAACATTACTGCATAGACCACATTGAATACCTCAAGTCCAGATAGCAAAGCCGATGCCCTGCATGTCACGCTGATTGGCTATAAAAAAGTCCTGGGTACCAGCATCACTATTCCAATGGAGATGCTCAATGCCGCGGATCTGATTACCCGGATCAATCAGCCCAAATCCAGCAAATTAAAGCTGCAAGTGGTGAGCCTGGATGAAAAAAATATTCAGCTGAACGCTGGTCTTGAAATCCTTTGTAGCAACGGGCTTTCAGATATCAAACATACCGATATTATTATCCTGCCTGCAATGTGGGGCAATCCGCTTGGTGTTGTAAAAAAATACCCGGAATTTCTGACCTGGTTACAGGACATGTACCAGGGTGATCCCATGATCTGCGCGGTAGGAACCGGTTCATATTTCCTTGCCGAGGCCGGCCTGCTGGATGACAGGATTGCAACAACCCACTGGTATTACTTTGATCAGTTTGAGCAGCACTACCCCAATGTGCAACTAAAGAGGGAACGTTTTATCACCAAGGCCGGGAGTATTTACTGCACCGGCAGTGTCAATTCTGTCAGGGATGTGATGTTACACATCATTGAACAGCATTATGATGAAGCTGTAGCCAGCCAGGTCTCCCGCCACTTCACTCATGAACTGAAACTATCCTACATATCAGGTTTTCTGAACATTCCGGGGCATAATTTTCACGATGATGAAGTCATCATTAATATCCAGGAATGGATGCATCAGCACTACAATACTGAGATCAACATGCAGCATTTGAGTGATAAATTCGAATTAAGTCAGCGTTCTTTAAATCGCCGATTCAAACAGGCAACGGGCTTATCCCCTGTTCAATATTTACAGGAAATTCGTCTTGAAAAAGCCAAGGAACTGTTAAAAACAAGCAATCTGTCAATCGCTGAAGTTGCCTACAACGTGGGCTATCCTGACAGCGCATATTTTTCCGCCCTGTTCAGACGAGTGGTATCTCTCTCACCAGGCGAATATCGTCGCCTGGTGAGAAAAAAAATTTTCAAGGTAGATTTATAAGTTATAGCTCTTCAGACACTGCCAGTGTCTCAAGTGGCTTGGAGGCAGACCTGTCCTGCTGCCTTTGCTTTTCGTATACACTTTTAATCTGACGTTCCAGAGCATTAAAAGCATCACGGATGGCTATATAAATATCTTCATGCTCATGCTTGTCGTGTTGATCATGATTTACCAGAATATCATGATTGGGAATAACGGCTTCGACACCTACGTGGAATACTTTGCCTTTATGATGGTGGTTATGGGGGGATTCTAATGTCACTCTTAAACTTTGAATTTGATCAGTATATCGTTCCAGTTTATCTAATCTTTTTTGAACTGCTTCTGCAACAGCCGGGGAATGATCAATACCTCTGAATACAACTTTAGTATCACTTACCATAATTACTAGACTCCTTATATAAACAGTAAGGGTTTAAATTTTCGTGGGAAAAGTGTTTTGGGATTAAAACTGACTCCTCTATAGAATTGAAAGGGACATCACCAGATACTACTCTTCCAAAAATTTCTGTCAAAGTATTTTGCCCGATATTTGACGCATATTAATAAAGCGATCGAATCCTTTTGATTTAGCTATCTTTTTGTTTGTAACACCAGTGCCACGGCTCATAAAGCATGCCATGAATATTGTTTTTAGGGAATGACATGTGGAACCCATACTTACCAGCATGCTCCTGTAACCATGCGAAGGCAGCAGTGTTTTCAAAGCTCTGTTCCAAACATTCTGCTCCCGGACAGGTTAGATCCAGCGCCCTGCCGCTGTGGTGTTCACTGTATCCTGGGGCAGCATTAACCTTCAAAATTTCCTCGATGGTTTGCTGTGCTACCAGCTTTTTCCTGATTAGCTGTTCCTGATAGTTAACGCTTCGATATGCGGAAACCAATTGCAGTTCAATACCATCCTGCGACGCGGCCTTCTGCATCTTTACCTCACGGTCGAAAATATCCAGGCCTGCCAGTTTTAAGTGCTGGCAGTCATACTGAAGTGATAATTTTCGATCATCAGCGTAGGAAGGTGGAATACCCAGAGCTTCGTGTATGTCAGAAATGATTGCTTGATATGTACTGGACAACAGGCGACCCTGAAACTGAGTTATCGTGCTGTAAACAGCTTAACACGAACTGGTAAATTTTGATGCCAGTCATAAGCCTGCGGTAGGGGTTCAGTTTGAATTTTCTTCAGTCTAGGCAATAGCCGCTCTAGAAATAATGTTGAAATATTCAATCTTGGTACAACGTGCAACCATGGTGGGACTATTCATTTGGAGACCGTCTGGCGACAGGCCGGAATTTACTCCTGCAATTCCAGCATTCCCGCCGTCCCTGGCGGTCAGGTTGGCCAGCCGAGCCTGTACAGGAAGTAGGTTTTAAGGCGTGTCGACAAAGGATAGTTTCCACCATGAGTGAACATAATTAAAGAAATTTCAAACTGGGCACTAACAGCTATACCACCCTCCTAATTATTTCTCGTCAATATTTTCCTTCACACCAGATTATTGAATTTTAAAAAGAAAATTGTTTTGGCCATATTACAATGATTTTTGACTATAATGAAAAAATAAAGTTTTTTTAGATTAACTAAGATTACGCTTAAGTTATTGATTTTAAAACCATCTTGATAAAAGGTCAGTTGTGTCACATTTACCGGTTATTGTTGGATTTGGCGGTATAAACTCTGCAGGCAGAGCTTCTAATCACTATGCATACCGGCGTCTGGTCTTTGATAAACTCAGTCAAACTCAAGCCGATGAAACACTGGTAAATCTTGCCGTCCTGATGGGCTTGATCAGCAATCAGGATGGTAACTGGTGTAATGCTCAAAATGAGATTATTGAGCTGGAGGAATTTCTGACCTTTCATCGGGAGCTAATCCTCAACAGCACCCTGATCCGCAAGCTGGAAAACAATCTATTTGATAACAGTAATCTGCTTCAGCACAACAAAGCAGCCCTTGCCCCCTTGCCTGGTGAATCGCTGACTTTCACACTGACCACACGTAAATTACCTGAACAGATTCCTGCCAACTGGCATGTAACAGCAATTGACGACAAACTTAGCAAAATTCAAGTCGACGGTGTTCTGGATGCTCTGATACCTGATACCTTTCAAGGTTCTGTAAGCTGTGCCGGGCAATTGCCGGGTGGATTTGATCCGTCAGCGCTCTATCCTTCGCGAAATCATCCGCGTAGCCTGCAGATGACCATATTCGGCGCATCAGATGCTTTATTATCAATGGGTATTGACTGGGACACGGTCAGAGCCAATGTAAATCCTGATCAGATTGCCGTTTATGCTGGTTCCGGTATGAGTCAGCTGGATTACAATGGTAATGCTGGCATGTTACAGGCGCGTCTGCTCGGAAAGCGCGTCACATCCAAGCAGTTGCCACTGGGCTTTGCCGAAATGCCTGCTGATTTCATCAATGCATACATGCTGGGTAATATTGGCAAGACCGCCTGTAATCTGGGTGCATGTGCTACCTTTCTTTACAATCTGAATCAGGCAGTAAGGGACATCCAACTAGGCACCCATCGAG
>JAYPJO010000141.1:1097-5425 GCA_038128465.1 Gammaproteobacteria bacterium | reverse complement strand
GTTTATGGATTACCTGAAATCAATCGGGAGCTTATTAAATCAGCCAGTCTGGTTGCCAATCCAGGGTGTTATCCAACAGCAGTGCAGCTGGGTTTTATACCTTTGCTGAAAAATAAGCTGGTTGATCCAGGTTCGTTGATCGCTGATGTAAAATCAGGCGTTAGTGGTGCTGGCAGGAAAGCTGCTATTAATTTATTGTTGTGTGAAGCCAGCGAAAATATGCAGGCTTACGCTATAACCGGCCACAGACATCAACCAGAAATTGTGCAAGGTTTAAATGAACAAAGTGAGCAGCCTGTTAATCTGACTTTTATGCCACACTTAACGCCAATGATCAGAGGGATTCAGGCAAGTTTATATGCATCCTTGTTGAATCATGATGTTGATATACAGAATCTTTATGAAGAATTTTATAGGGATGAAATTTTTGTCGATGTTATGGAGCCTGGTTTAAGTCCAGCAACCAGTTCAGTCAGGGGTAGCAATATGTGTCGACTTGCAGTTTCGCAACCTGAAGGCAGCGATAAAGTGGTGATTCTGGCTGTTGAAGATAATCTGGTAAAAGGCGCAGCAGGTCAAGCCATACAAAATATGAATATAATGTATGGTTTTAAAGAAGCACTGGGTCTCGATATTGTTTCGGTATTGCCGTAATAATGATTAAAAACAATGGCGGTAGTAAAAGGAAGTAAACAAATACAAATGGTTGTAGTTCCGCATCGACCCTGGCGAGATGCGCTACTAGTTCTGGCTGCATTCCTTATCGCTGCTTTTATGACTTTACTGGGAATCTATTATGGTTATTCCAGAGGAACTGAAGAAAATATTAGTGTACGCGTTGAGCGTGACCAACTCAGTGGCACTGTAAATACCCTGCAGGCTCAGCTGGAAACATTACAACAGGATTTTGTAAATGCCGAACAGGCCAGTCTGGTTGACAGACAGGCACTGGTTGAAGTTCAGGACATGCTGGTTAGCCTGCGCGAAATAAATGCTCAGCTGGAAGAGGATGTGCTTTTTTATCGGCAAATCATGTCGCCGGAAAATGATGAAAGCGGCCTGGTTATTGGTCAGCTTGACCTGAGTGCAAGTGAAGAGGAGAATCAGTTTCGCTATCGCATTGAATTGAAACAACCCGCCAATAATGAAAATGTGATTAGTGGTTATGCCAATGTCAATGTGTTGGGTTTGCAAGATGGTAATGAAATTTCATTTCCCTTACGAAGCATTGATCCGGAAGAGAATCAACTGGATATAAGATTACAATTCAGATATTTTCAAAACATAGAAGGGGAACTTGTTATTCCCGAAAATTTTACTCCTGAAACAGTACAGATACTTGCGGTCTCTCAGGGTGAAGAAGCAAAAACAGTACAGAAGAATTTTGTCTGGGTGGTAGGACGTTAACTTTCTGATATAGATAAGTAATTCTGTGAAAAGTAAATTCAGTGAAAATGTAACAACCCTGATCTCCAAGACGACAGAGATCAATGGTGATTTACATTTCTCAGGGACTCTGGAAATTGAAGGCAA
Source organism: Gammaproteobacteria bacterium (assembly GCA_038128465.1). Classification (GTDB taxonomy): domain Bacteria; phylum Pseudomonadota; class Gammaproteobacteria; order Pseudomonadales; family Pseudohongiellaceae; genus UBA5109. The sequence goes on along the minus strand of JAYPJO010000141.1, from coordinate 3,892 downwards.
AATCAGGGGAAACATTTATGCTGACCCTGAAGTTCCAGCTGAAGTCAGAGTCCGGGAAAGTGGTCTGGTACAAGGAGAAATAAAAGCGCCATCCATCATCATCAATGGTCTGGTAGAAGGTGATGTCTATTCCAGCGACCACATCGAACTGGCGGCAAAAGCCAGAGTCGTAGGAAATGTTTACTACCACTTAATTGAAATGGTCATGGGGTCAGAAGTAAATGGTAGTCTTTATCATCGAACGCCGGCAGAGTTGAAACCCAAGCAACTGGATGTAAAGCAAAAAGCTGACCAGCCGGAAATTGAAGTTGTTGTTGAGGCAGCCAAGGTATCCACTTAATACTTGATTAAATTACTTGGTTATTGTCATAATAGCCAGGTCCTGATGTTCCCTTTATTGTCTGAAAAACTATTACAGGTACCGGTAAGTTAAATATATGTCTGTTGTCCAAACACATGATGCTGCAGCAATGGTATTAACCGATAACGCTGCTAAAAAAGTGAGTACACTGATTGCCGAGGAAGGCAATCCGGAGTTGAAGTTGCGTGTGTTTGTTACCGGTGGAGGCTGCTCAGGTTTTCAGTATGGCTTTTCATTTGATGAAGCCGTTAATGAAGACGATACCGTCATAACCAATAATGGTGCCAAGCTCCTGGTTGATCCACTTAGCTTTCAGTATCTGGTTGGTTCGCAGATTGATTATACGGAGGGTCTGGAGGGATCCAGGTTTACAGTTAATAATCCACTTGCCACAACAACCTGTGGTTGTGGCATGTCATTTTCGATTTAGTAGCTATTGCGCTCGCACATCCGGCGTTGCTTATCTGCTCAGTCAGTCACTTATTAGTTATAAGCTCCTTCCTTGCGCGGATAAGCGCCTAGTCTGGGCTTCGCTTATAACGCTTTTTTAAAACAAGAAAATTAACTTAAAAAACTTTTAAGGTTCATTAAGTTAATTTGGTGTCTCACTTCGTTTAGTTTAGGAAGTTATACGATTTGATACGACTTTCCCATTGCCATTCATTGTCAGGGATAATAAATCCCACCCATCACATGAGGTCTGGATGAGCCGGTGATGAAGCTTAGGTCCAGGGCTTTTCGTTCCAGTGTGTTTTTGGCAAACCAGGCAAAGGCAAAAGCCTCAAGCGCATTACTACTTATACCGTAATGGTCACTGCTGTTGATACTGAATGTGTTTAATTCACTGGCAAGACATTGCATTAAAAACTTGTTGTTTACACCACCACCACACACGATGACTTCACCGGCGTTAATGATTGATTCAATAGCCTGGGCAATACTGCTGGCTGTTAAAGTGGTCAATGTGGCCTGTACATCCTGAGGTGGGATTTCTTTACCATAGATCTCCAGAATATTATCCATCCAATGCTGATTGAAATATTCCCGGCCTGTGCTTTTCGGCGGCGGAGAGGCAAAGTAAGAGTCTTCGAGCATGCATGCCAGAAGTCCCTGATTGGATTTGCCACTGGCTGCCCATTCCCCATTTTTATCAAAATCCTTCTGCAGGGTTTGATGAATCCAGTTGTCCAACAATACATTACCGGGACCGGTATCAAAACCGATAATCTGGTCGTCGTCTTTACGCAACAGAGTGATATTAGCCATGCCGCCGATATTCAAGATGATACGGTCAGTATCACTGCTTTTGAAAAGGTAATGATGAAATGACGGCAACAGAGGAGCGCCCTGACCACCCAGTGTCATATCTTTCCTTCGAAAATCTGCCACGGTGGTTATGTTTGTTAGGCTGGCAATGGTATTCGGGTCGGCTATCTGGATGGTGAAAGCTTCATCGCGTTGACCGGGCGGTTGATGACGAATGGTCTGACCATGTGAACCAATGGCGTGAATTTGTTCAGCACTGATCTGGTTTTTTTCAAGAAGAGATAGTACTGCACTGGCAAAAAGCCTACCCAGGGCAACATCAGTTTCCCCCAGTGTCTGAATCTGGTTGTCGCCCTGTTCCTGGCACAGGCTGAGAATGTCCTGTTTCAGCTCTGTGGGTATCTCTATGGTTTTAAAATCGATGACATGCATAGGATCAGATAAATCAGCCAGCACACAATCGACGGCATCCATGCTGGTGCCGGACATTAAGCCTATATAGAGATTGGAGCTCATTCCTCTATGGTAACAGAGCGAGTATTTTCAGAGCTTGTATTTTGAGCAAGGGTGGGTGCAGAGGTTATGGCATCAAGCTGGGTCAATAAAATCCGGGATTGCTGTAAAAAGCGATCCATTTCTTCGGCAGGTACAGACTCGGCTTTGGGTAGTAAATCATGAACGGTACGTGGATTTCTGTGAGTGCCATCTATCAGGAATTCATAATGCAGGTGTGGTCCGGTAGCGCCACCGGTCATACCAACGTAACCGATAATGTCACCTTGCTTAACTCTGGAACCAACACGAACACCCCGGGCATAGGATGATAAATGGGCATACTTGGTTTCAAAGCGTTCGCCATGCTGGATAACTACCAGATTGCCAAAGGAGCCATTACGAGAAGCCCAGGTTACCCGGCCATCACCTGAAGCAACAACTGGTGTGCCACTGGGAGCAGCGTAATCGGTGCCCTTATGTGCACGAATGGTATTTAGAATAGGGTGGCGTCTGGATAGAGTGAAGTTAGAACTGATACGGGTGAAATCAACCGGGTTCCTGATGAAAGCCTTGCGCATGCTTTCACCCTGGGGATTATAGTAATCAATATCACCATTCAGGTTTTCATATCGGATCGCAGTATATTGTTCACCCTGATTGGTAAATTGCGCTA
>JAYPJO010000141.1:0-1087 GCA_038128465.1 Gammaproteobacteria bacterium | reverse complement strand
ATAAATTCACCGTCAAGATGGCGCTCATCATAAAGGACATTGAAACTGTCACCAACGCGGGTATCCAGCATGAAATCGATAACCCCGCCAAAAATGCCGGCAATTTCCATAGTGATAGCCGCGGAGATTCCTCCCCGTTGTGCTGCAAGAAATAAGGAATTGTTAATAGTAGCTTCCTTATATACTGGCACCAGTTGTGGGTCACGTAGAACGTGGGCTACATCAAAATTATTGCCATCATTTAAAGTGAACTGATAGCTCTCTAACGGGCTGATGATGATATTAAGCTCGTTTAATTTACCCGTATCATCAATATCAAATGCGATGTTATAGCCAGGGTAGAGTCGGGTAAGGATATCGGTATCTCCCGAACTGTTGGATACCCTGTATACATCCTGGGGAGTGAGACCAACGCGATTAAAAATCAGTGATAGATTATCACCTGTTTGTACTTCGGTGTATGTCAGTAAATTCCTGTTCGATTCCGGTTCGATTTCGATTACTGCTTCAGTCGGTGCATTATCGGAACCCAGTGGATTGAAACTTGATGTCGAAAAGTCAGAACCACTCAGATTGAGTAGAGGTGCAGGGCTGGGTATTTCAGGCGAGACAGGCTCGGAATCCGGTATCAAAAACAGTAAAAGCAGTGTGAAACAGAGGCCTAAACAGGCATTGCGATGACTGTAAGGTAAATGAAGCTTTATTAGCTTACTTTTTAGCTGTTTAGTGAAATCAATAAGATTCATATTAATCCTATAGTATCTTATTCAATAATTTAGCTAAGTTGCTGGAAATAAAGGGGATTCTATCTTGCCTGTTTACATCTGCCAAGCAATTATTTCACAATTTTCCGTGGTAAAAGCAGATAATCCGGGCATTTCTGTAATTAGCCCTTGTATTTGCCGAGCTATCTTGTAAAGTTGCCGCTTTTATTTTTTCAGGATTCTCATGACTGACATTTCCCTGAATATCGTCGAAGAGCTTAAAAACCGTGGCTTGCTGGCACAGACAGCCGGTGAAGATGAGCTGGAACAGCATTTGTTAAGTGACAGCCGTACCGTTTATTGTGGCTTCGATCCGACAGCAG
>JAYPJO010000140.1:2276-5427 GCA_038128465.1 Gammaproteobacteria bacterium | reverse complement strand
ACAGGCCTATCACTGCAATTGAATCAATCACCGAGGTGGACACCGCGCTACCTGCAATTGCAATAAACACCGGGAACAGAAAGTTGCGGACTTTAATTCCCATTACTTCGGCCAGTTGCATCAGGGCTGATTCAATTCGATCACGGTGCCAGGCTTTCAGTTCTTCTAGCTGCCAGGCTACAAATTGCAGCACTTTTTTTGCGTCATCCTGACTTAGTTGTTTGTGACTGAAACTTTCCTCAGTTATGGCAGGCATGCCTGCAAAAAAGAAAGAAGCCAGTGGTGCAATATCACTGAAACGTTCGACGCGCTGCTTGATCAGAGGCACGATAGCCTCAAGCTTGTCCTGGTCAAAGGCCCACTGTGAAAAACGCTGGATAAATTCATCATCGGAGAGATATTCCCTCAAATAACGACCATTCAGCCAGTCCAGTTTTTCTGTATCAAACACTGGCCCACCCAGAGACACACGGTTGATATCGAAATGTTCAATCATGTCATCGAGGGAAAACATCTCCCGTTCATCCGGCATCGACCAGCCCATCATGCCAAGATAATTAGTCAACGCTTCAGGCAGATAACCCATACGCTGGTAATAACCGACACTGGTCGGATTCTTGCGTTTGCTCAGCTTGCTTTTGTCAGCATTGCGCAGCAATGGCATATGGCATAGCACAGGCGCTTCCCAGCCAAAATACTGATACAACAACAGGTGTTTAGGTGCTGAATTTATCCACTCTTCTCCACGAATAACATGGGTAATTTGCATGAGATGATCATCCACCACGTTGGCCAGATGATATGTTGGCAGGCCATCAGATTTCATCAAAACCTGCATATCAACCTGCTGCCAGTCGATGCTGACATCTTCACGTAACAGGTCTTTGATGATACAGGCGCCTGACTCGGGAATTTTCATGCGAATAACATGGGGAGTATTTTTCTCAAGTTTTTCAGCAATCTCTGCCTCGCTCAGATGCAGACAGTGACCGTCATAACCCAGCGGCTTTTTGTCAGCCATCTGCTGCCTGCGTAACTCATTGAGCCGCTCTTCATCGCAAAAACAGTGAAAGGCATGGCCACTTTCAAGCAATTGATCAACGTGTTCCTGATAGATTGCCGAGCGTTCACTCTGCCGGTAAGGCCCGTAATCACCGCCCTTATCAGGCCCTTCATCCCAGTCCAGCCCCAGCCAGCTCAATGCATTAAGAATCTCATCCTCAGATTTTTTTGTACTGCGCAGCTGATCTGTATCTTCAATACGCAGAATGAATTTGCCACCATGCTGACGGGCAAAACAAAGATTGAACAAAGCAATATAAGCGGTGCCTACATGAGGATCCCCAGTCGGGGATGGCGCAATTCGGGTTCTTACTTCGGGCATGTATATCCTGCTAAGAATTCAAGAGATAATTAAGGCACCGCATTATACTGCATGCAGCCTGTTATGGCTTACTGCTTTGGCTGCCCATATTATCAATCAGGTTAATCAGTAGCCGCGAAATCGCGCAGACTGTCACCGGTTAGCCGATAAATAATCCATTCATCCAGCGGCCTCGCACCTACTGACTGATAAAATTCTATTGCCGGCGTATTCCAGTCCAGCACTGCCCATTCAAAGCGCCCACAGTTTTCATCCACGGCAATTCCGGCGATTTTTTTCAGCAGAGCCTTGCCAATACCCTGCCCCCTAAAATCCGGGCTGACGTATAAATCTTCCAGATATATACCGGGCTTTCCCAGCCAGGTCGAATAATTGTGAAAAAACACGGCAAAGCCCAGAGCCTGGCCTTCTCGCTCGGCGATCAAGGCTCGTGTTGTTGAATTTTCAGCAAACAGGGTAAGCCTGATTTCATCTGCGGTGGTCTTTACTTCATGCTCCGCTTTTTCGTAAATAGCCAGTTCTTTAATAAAACCAAAAATGGTTTCAGCATCCTTTTGACTGGCGGGCCTGATATCCAGGTTATTCATGTCATTTATACTCCCGATTTTTTAAACCTATTTATATATTTTACTTTAAATATATATTTTATCTATTTGTTTTTTATATATTTAATTAAACTATTTTCGATTAATAAATGTTTAATAAAACAGCTCTATGCTATGATCTTTGACTCTGTAAGCTAGTATTAAAATATATGGGAAAATTTCCATCCAGCATACTGTTTATTGTCTTCATGAGCTTATCTTCCATGTCGCTGTCCCAGGATAAAATTGTTATAGCCCATCGTGGTGCCAGTGGCTATCTGCCCGAACATACATTACAGGCCAAAGTGCTGGCTTATGCCATGGGAGCGGATTACATCGAGCAGGATGTCGTCATGAGCAGTGACAATGAACTAGTTGTCTTCCATGATCTTACCCTGGACAGGATGACCAATGTTGCCGAGCTCTATCCGGACCGGCAGCGTGACGACGGTCAATATTATGTTATTGACTTCACACTGGCCGAGCTGCAAAGCCTGGATGTGCTGGATAATCTTTCAGCAAATCCGGCCAGTCAAGCGCGAATCGCTGACTTTACAGCAGCCTACCCTGAATATTTTTCTTCTGAATCGCCCGTTTATCGTATCCACACCCTGGCCGAAGAACTCGAACTTATCAGCCGGTTCAACACCGCGTCCGGTCAGGATATTGGTATCTATCCTGAAATCAAATCACCCTGGTTTCACCGCCAGGAAGGTAAGGATTTGAGCTCAGCTCTTTTATCAACACTGAAAGCCTATGGCTATGACAGCATTGATGACAAAGCTTATTTACAGAGTTTTGATTTCAATGAAATCCGGATCATTCATGACCAGATAATGCCGGCACTGGGCATGGAGTTAAAACTGGTGCAACTGATCGCTGAGAATGACTCGCTGGAAACCATGGAACCAGGTGCTGACGGTAATCTGGAGCCCTATGATTTTAACTGGATGCACACTGCAGAGGGTTTGAACCTGCTGGCTCAATATGTTGCCGGTATAGGCCCCAATATAGCCATGATTATCAGCCCGGAATCAACAGCCGATAGCATTATCGCCACCAACCTGGTTGCACTTGCCCATGAGGCAGGCTTGCTGGTCCATCCCTTTACCTTTCGTTCTGATCCGGCCAGGATGCCTTCTTTTGCGACTGATTTTGAACACATGCTCCACGTGTTTTTAAT
>JAYPJO010000140.1:0-2241 GCA_038128465.1 Gammaproteobacteria bacterium | reverse complement strand
CATCTTTACTGACCACCCTGACCAGGCTGTCTCATTCCTGCAAAAAGCAGAATAATATACTCACTCTCTAGTAATGAAGGTTAAGCAATCCAGCTAAAGACATTTTCCCTTTGGGCAGGTATCTTTGCTGTATACCAAAGTAGCAATTGATGTTACTGAGCAAGGCTGGACTTTATGGATACAGATACCAACGTTACTGACGCCACCATTCCTGAAGCAGAATGGGACAGCCCTATGTTCAATCTAGCCCAGCAGCAGTTTCTTGGTGCTGCAGATTTAATGGGGCTGGATCAGAACCTGAAAAAACGCCTGCTATTTCTGCAACGAACCCAGATTGCCAGTTCTCATTTCCTGATACATTTCACTATCCATGCAGCTTATTGCCATGCCAGTTTATTATGTAATGCTACCACTTCACCGACTATTATCAGTGTGGGTGCTTTAACCTCATTTTCTTCGATGATTGCAGGCAGAGATTGCAGGGTACCGACGAATACTTTTTGGTCGGGAGTTGTTCCCTGCTGAATTAGGGCTGCAGGCGTAGCAGAAGACCGGCCACGATTTATTAATTGCTCGCAGATATAGGGCAAGGAAACCAGCCCCATATAGATAACCAGCGTCTGATCTGTTTTTACCAAACTATCCCAATCGAGATCGCACTGGTTATTTTTCATATGGCCGGTTACAAAAATTACAGATTGCGCATAATCCCGGTGAGTCAGCGGTATGCCAGCATAGGTTGAACAACCGGATGCAGCTGTAATCCCTGGCACTACCTGGAAAGGCACTCCTGCCGATGCCAACTGTTCAATCTCTTCACCACCTCGTCCAAAAATAAAAGGATCTCCGCCTTTTAGTCTCAGCACCCTTTTCCCTGCTTTGGCAAGCTCAATCAGCATTGAACTGATTTCATGCTGCGGCATAGTATGCTCTGATCGTTGCTTACCAACATGAATTTTGTCGGCATCCTGACGAGTCATCGCCAGTATCCGTTCCGAAACAAGACGATCATATAAAACTACATCTGCTTTCTGCATCAGGCGTAAGGCGCGAAAAGTCAGCAAATCAGGATCACCCGGACCAGCACCAACCAGGTAAACCTCTCCCAGCGTATGGTCGGCTTCATTATAATTCTCCAGCATGTTTTGCAGCAGCGCATTGGCTTGCTCGGTTTTTCCTGACAACAGCATTTCTGCTGACGGACCATTAATGACATCTTCCCAAAAGCGCATACGAGCAGAGAAAGATTGAATTCGTGCTTTAACCTGTGATCGCACCTCACCCAAAAAAGCAGTTAAATCCCCGTAGCCTGATGGAATAAGTGTTTCCAGACGTGAACGCAACAAACGCGCCAGGACAGGTGATTTACCACTGCTCGATACGGCAACAATCAGTGGGGAACGATCCACAATAGAAGGAAAAATAAAAGAACATAAGTGTGGCTGGTCAACAACATTAACGGGAATATTCAGTTTGCCGGCATCTGCTGCTATTTGATGATTCAATTCATTATCATCTGTGGCCGCGACCACCATGACACAATTTTCTACATCTCCGCTCTTGTATGTTTGTTCATGAACTTCACCATCATGAATGCTGATGAGCTCTGTCAGTTCCTGACAAATTTCTTCGGCCACAACTTTCACTTTTGCCTTTGCCCGGAATAACAATCTGGCTTTACGCAAAGCCACTGTCCCGCCACCTACCAGTAGCACCGGTTGGCTGCGGATTTTATGGAATACCGGCAAATAATCCATCAGCCACCAAGAGTGAATTCAGCCTTACCCATATAGGGACGTAATGCATCCGGTATGCTGACACTGCCATCTGCATTCTGATAATTCTCCAGAACAGCCAGTAAGGTTCTTCCAACTGCCAGACCGGATCCGTTCAGGGTATGGACCAGTTCGGGTTTACCCTCTGCATTACGTGTACGTGTTTGCATTCTGCGTGCCTGAAAGTCACCATAATTACTGCAGGAAGATATTTCGCGATAAGCATTCTGTCCGGGCAGCCAGACCTCAATATCGTAGGTCAGTCTGGCACCAAAACCCAGATCACCGCTACACAGCACCACAGTTCTGTATGGCAACTCTAGCAACTGCAGCACTTTTTCAGCATGGGCTGTCAGTTCTTCATGCGCTTGTTCGGAATCTTGAGCCTTGACTATCTGAACCAGTTCGACTTTCTCAAACTGATGCTGCCGGATCATGCCGCGGGTATCCTTGCCATAACTTCCGG
>JAYPJO010000139.1:0-5586 GCA_038128465.1 Gammaproteobacteria bacterium | reverse complement strand
CTACTGGCCTCCAGCAAAGCTAATGCAGGCGATGTGGTGCTGCTTTCTCCGGCCTGTGCCAGTTTCGATATGTTCGAAAACTTTGAGCAGCGTGGCGAGGCTTTCATTGCTGCAGTGGAGGCTTTGCATTAGTCATGTCTACACTGACTCAGGCACATAGGTTTACCAACGATCGTGAAGCATTCTATCTGGGTGACCGGATTCTGATAATTTGTGTTTGTTTATTGCTGGCATTTGGTCTGGTAATGATGACGTCAGCATCTATAGAAATTGCAAGCAGTCAGAATGGAGATGCATTTTATTACCTTAAGAAGCAATTGGTATTCATGCTGATGGGATTCATTGCTGCTGCGGTTATCTTTATGGTGCCACTCAGACTCTATCAGGAGTGGGATATTTTCCTGCTTTTTTCTGCTGTAAGTTTGCTGGCGTTGGTGTTGGTTCCAGGTATTGGCCGTGAAGTAAATGGCAGTACGCGCTGGTTGAATCTTGGGTTTATGAGCCTGCAGGCTTCTGAACCGGCAAAACTGTTTCTGGTAATTTTTATTGCCGCGTACCTGAGTAAATACCGGTCGTTTGTGTGTTCTACCTGGACTGGGTTCGTCATGCCCATAATGCTTGTTGCAGTACCGGTATTTCTGTTGTTAAAGGAACCGGATTTTGGGGCCACGGTGGTTTTATTGCTGGCTGTATTTGGCATGATGTTCCTAGCTGGTGTAAAGCTGTATCAGTTTGCTCTGTTAATTCTTGCTGCTGGTGGATCGGCTGCAGCTCTCATTTTTTCTTCCTCCTATCGCATATCAAGAGTCAAATCTTTTATGACGGCACTTTCAGATCCTTTTAATGAGGATGTGGTATTTGGATCCGGTTATCAGCTGGCCCAGGCCCTGATTGCATTTGGCAGGGGAGAATGGATTGGCGTGGGTCTGGGTAATAGTATCCAGAAACTATATTTTCTCCCGGAAGCGCATACTGATTTTGTACTGGCCATTATTGCTGAAGAGCTCGGTGTAGTGTCGGTATTGTTATTGCTTTCTCTGTTTCTGGTGTTCATCTGGCGTGCAATGATGATAGCGAGGAAAAATGAACTTAAAGGCGATTTTTTTCCGGCTTATCTGGCCTACGGTATTGCCCTGATTTTTCTTGGCCAAATTATTATCAATATTGGTGTAAACACGGGCTTGTTACCAACCAAAGGACTAACGCTGCCATTTTTAAGTGCCGGTGGCTCCAGTCTGATTACCTGCATGGTAATGGTTGCAGTCCTGTTGCGTATTGATGTTGAAAATCATGCCAGGGGTAATAATTTAAAACGGGTGGTGAAAGCGTGAACATGACGACCGACAAAAAGGTCATGATCATGGCCGGCGGTACTGGAGGACATATTTTTCCAGCGCTTAGTATTGCTCATCATTTGCAGTCACAGGGTGTCAGTGTTGAATGGCTGGGAACCAGAAAAGGCATGGAAGCAGAAATAATTCAGCAAACCGATATTCCGATCCATTACATTACAGTATCTGGTCTTCGAGGCAAGAGTCGGTTAACCCTATTACTTTCCCCGATAGTCATCATTATTGCGATCGGGCAGGCACTCATGAAGATAATCCGCAGCAAACCTTCTTGTGTGCTGGGGATGGGTGGTTTCGTTACTGGTCCGGGTGGCGTGGCAGCCTGGATACTTAGAAAACCTTTGCTGATTCATGAACAGAACGCAATCGCCGGATTCAGTAACCAGTTATTATATCCGATGGCCACTGTAGTCATGGAAGGTTTTGCGGGGGCATTCAAGCGTAAACAGGAAATTACCCGAAGCAGTGTTCTAAAAAGTTTATGTGATGGACATAAAGCCATACATGTGGGCAACCCACTGCGAAAAGAAATTTTGGACTGCCCGGCGCCTGAACAGAGATTTGCAAACGCAAATCGGTCTGATCCAATAAAATTACTGGTATTGGGAGGTAGCCGTGGGGCACTCGCAATTAACCGCATTGCGCCTGAACTGTTAAAGGAATATTCCGTAGCGGATCAAATAGAATTGTGGCATCAGTGTGGGAAGGAAAATCTGCAGACCTGCCAGGCCTACTATAAAGAACTGGGTTTAGTAGAGAATCCCAGGCATAGACTGACAGCATTTATTGATGATATGGCGCAGGCATATTGCTGGGCTGATATCGTAATTTGCAGGGCCGGTGCTTCTACTGTTGCTGAGATTGCGGCAATTGGCATTCCTGCTATTTATATTCCGTTTCCATATGCGGTTGATGATCATCAAACTGAAAATGCCATCATCATGCAAAAACTAGGCGCTGCCTGGTTAATTCAACAGAAAGAATTATCAGTTCAATCTCTAAGGTCATTGCTACAGCAATTTATCGATGACAGAACATTTATCCTGAAAACTGCACAGCTGGCGCAACAGGCTGCCAGGCCAGATGCGACATTACAGGCTGCCCATTTTTGTATGGAGGCCTGTAATGCCTAAATTGAAAAAAGTAACCAACACGCAAAAAAAATTATTAAGCGTTGTTCCGGAAATGCGTCGTATACGAAATATTCATTTTGTAGGTATCGGTGGAGCAGGCATGAGTGGTATTGCCGAAGTGCTGCTGAACCAGGGTTACAACATCAGTGGCTCGGATATAGCGCCAAGTAAAACGACAGCGCGGCTGCAAAAAATGGGCATGAATGTCTTTATCCGCCACAGAGCCAAACAGATAAAAGATATTGATGTAGTGGTTGTATCCAGTGCCATTGATGAAAACAATCCGGAAATTAAAGCAGCTATTAAAAGAAGAACGCCGATTATCAGGCGAGCTGAAATGCTGGCTGAATTAATGCGTTACCGTCATGCCATTGTTATTGCCGGGACTCATGGCAAAACCACGACCACCAGCATGGTGGCATCCGTACTGGGGCAAGGCAAGTTTGATCCGACATTTGTCATTGGTGGTTTGCTGAACAGCGCCGGGACTAATGCAAAGCTCGGCGCCAGTCATTATATGGTGGCAGAAGCGGATGAAAGTGATGCCTCTTTTTTGCATTTACAGCCGATGGTAGCAGTTATCACAAATATTGATGATGATCATATGCAAACTTATGACAGCGACTTTGAAAAACTAAAACTGACCTTTCTGGAGTTTCTGCATAATTTGCCATTTTATGGGCTGGCGGTTCTGTGTATCGATGATCCGGTAGTCCAGGAAATCATGCCTAATGTATCAAGACCGATTCTGACTTATGGATTGTCTCCTGAAGCTGACTTCAGGGTGCATAAAATTTCTCATGAGCATCAGCGAACCAGTTTTGTCGTGAGTCGTCCAGAAGGTGAAGACCTGGAAATAATCATCAATATGCCAGGTATACATAACGTCCTGAACGCAACTGCAGCAATCGCAATTGCAAGTGATGAAGGCATAAAAGATGCAGATATTATTAAAGGACTGGAAAATTTTGCGGGTGTTGGCAGGCGCTTTGAAATACATGGTGAACTTGAGTTTGCCAGAGGTAGCGCCATGCTGGTGGACGATTATGGTCATCATCCAACAGAAGTCGCCGCTAATATACGGGCAGTCAGATCAGGCTGGCCTGACAAACGTCTGGTCATGATTTATCAGCCACATCGCTATAGCCGCACTCAGGATTTGTACGAAGATTTTGTGGATGTACTGTCAGGTGTGGATTTGTTGTTGCTGCTTGATGTGTATCCCGCAGGCGAAAAATCAATAAAAGGGGCTGACAGCAAAAGTCTGTGTCGCAGTATCCGCCTGCGCGGACAGCTCGATCCGATATATGTGAAAAAACAGTCTGACCTGCCTGGCTTACTGGAAGAGTTGCTTGAAGATGGTGATCTTCTGCTGACCCAGGGAGCAGGTAGTGTAGGACTGATTTCAGCGAGACTGGCGCAGGAAGGTCTGCACAGTGATTGGAGTTAATGCCTTATGGCAGATGAGTTTGGCAAAGTGGCTGTATTAATGGGCGGTCATTCATCAGAAAGGGAAATCTCTTTGCTGAGTGGTCATGCCGTGCTCAATGCTTTGCTAAATAGTGGAATAGATACTTTTGCGCTTGATCCCGGTGAAGATTTTTATGCTGCTCTTAACAGTTCAACTTTTGATCGTGCTCTTGTCATGTTACATGGTGGTTATGGTGAAGATGGGCACATCCAGGCAGCGCTGGAAATGTTGAATATACCATTTACGGGTAGTGGTCAGCTGGCCAGTGCACTGGCAATGGACAAGGTTCGCAGCAAAATGATCTGGCAGTCTCAGGGACTGGCAACACCGGAGTTTGAATTACTGCATAAAGATACTGACTGGCAGACGGTATTAGAAAGACTGGGTAAATGTTTTGTTAAACCCGTTAACGATGGCTCAAGTCTTGGTATAAGTTCTGCAAGTAATGCTGATGAGCTGCAAAAAGCCTATGAATATGCCCTGCAGTATGAGAATAAAGTCATGGCAGAACACTGGATTGAAGGTCCTGAATATACCGTTCCGATAGTTAATGATGAAGTGCTGCCGGTCATCGAGTTAAAGGCTGCAGATGGTTTTTATGACTACCAGGCCAAGTACGAGGCTGACGATACCACTTATCTCTGTCCCTGTGATTTAACTGAAGAAGAAGATGCGGAAATAAAAAATCTGGCTCGGAAAGCCTATGAATTTTTGGGATGTGAAGGCTGGGGCAGGGTGGATTTGATGCGTGATCAGCATGGCAAATTCTGGTTGCTGGAGGTAAATACCATTCCGGGTATGACCAGTCATAGCCTGGTCCCGAAGTCGGCAGCAGTAGCCGGAATGAGTTTTGAGGATCTGGTGCTTGAAATATTGAAAAGTAGCAGGCTCAACAGGGGTGGTGTCTAACATGGCCGGGCTATTTTTCTCAAAAAGGACAAAGCGTGGACATGGTGCCGTTCGCAAGGTTGAGCGTAAGAGCAAAGCAGTGTCACAACACTGGGTTCTGCTTAAAAAAATAATAATCGGAGTACTGCTGGTCGGTGTTTTAGGACTGCTTGGTATTAATTCAAAAACGCTAATTGAGGACATCAATCAACAACGAATCAGGTACGTCATGATTGAAGGTAATCTGAGTAATGTCACTGAAGATGATATCAAGTCGACCGTTTTTGATTTTATAAATCAAAGCATGGTCGCGGTTGATTTGCCCGCTGTAAAGCTAGCTCTTGAACAAAATGCCTGGATTAACTCGGTGAATTTACGTCGTAAATGGCCTGATATTTTAATTATCGATGTCACCGAGGAGGTAGCAATTGCACGTTGGGGTGAAAAGGATCTGCTGAATCAGGAAGCGGCCCTGTTTTCTCCTCCTGTAATTTTGGCACAGCAAAACCTGGCTAGCCTGTCGGGTCCTGAAGGTTCAGAAAAAATGGTTATGCAACAGTACCAGGTTTTTAACCAGGTGCTCTCACCGACAAATTTGAGAATTAAAAGTCTGCATGTGAACTCACGTGGCGCCTGGTTCTTGCAGTTGAATAACGAGGTCCGCCTGGTCATTGGCAGTGTTCAGCCGATCGAGCGTTTACAGAGGTTTGCGACTGTGTTTGGCAGAATTTTTGCTGACCAGATA
>JAYPJO010000138.1:0-5593 GCA_038128465.1 Gammaproteobacteria bacterium | reverse complement strand
GGGTAGTACCGGACATAATTTTGGTGCTGGCATGACAGGGGGGTTTGCTTATGTACTGGATCTCGATAGAAGTTTTGCTGACAAGTACAACCATGAATTAATAGAAGTCCACCGCATTCGTCAGGAAGGAATGGAAGAACACAGGCATCATTTACGCAGTGTTATAGAAGATTTTGTTGTAGAAACAGAGAGTGCCTGGGGGCAGGAAATTTTAGATAACTATGTCGATTATCTACGCAAATTCTGGCTGGTCATTCCCAAGGAAAGCAATATGAAAAGCCTGCTTGATAATATCAACGTGACTTCCCAGTAAAGAAAAGCTTATGGCAGAAACGGTTATAAAAGCAAAAGATGTGTTTCGCTTTTTAAGTGAGGGTCGTCAGGATCCTGATAAAAAAACACTTGAAACCAGAAAAACAGAATTTGTTGAAATTTATCAGCCATTTCAACAGACCCAGGCTGCTGTCCAGTCTGAACGCTGTCTGGAATGTGGCAATCCTTATTGTGAATGGAAGTGTCCAGTACATAACTATATTCCGAACTGGCTCAAACTTGTCAGCGAAGGCAACATCCTGGAGGCTGCAGAACTTTGCCATCAAACTAATAGTCTCCCGGAAGTCTGTGGGCGAATTTGTCCCCAGGACAGGTTATGTGAAGGAGCCTGTACGTTAAACGATGGATTTGGTGCCGTAACTATCGGCAATGTTGAGAAGTATATTGTAGACACCGCTTTTGCTATGGGGTGGCGACCGGATCTGAGTAATGTCGTCAAAACTCACAAAAATGTAGCAATCATAGGCGCCGGCCCGGCCGGCCTTGCCTGTGCAGATGTCCTGGCCAGAGCCGGTGTACAGGCAATTGTTTTTGACCGTTATCCGGAAATAGGCGGGCTCCTGACCTTTGGTATTCCCATGTTCAAAATGGAAAAACAGGTGATGGTGCAACGTCGTGAAATATTTGAAGGTATGGGGATAGAGTTCAGACTCAATACTGAAGTGGGTAGTGATATTGGCTTTGAAGACCTGGTCAATGAATATGATGCCTGTTTCCTTGGCATGGGAACTTATACAGCCATGAAAGGCGGCTTCCCTGGCGAGGATTTAACTGGTGTTTATGAGGCTTTGCCATTTCTGATCGGTAATACAGCGCATCACCATAACTATCAGGTAAAGGATGCCGTCTATACCAACCTGGAAAACAAGCGAGTAATTGTGCTCGGTGGTGGCGATACAGCCATGGATTGTAATAGAACATCTATTCGTCAGGGTGCTGAATCAGTTCGCTGTTTTTATCGTCGTGATGAAGAGAATATGCCAGGTTCGAGGCGTGAAGTGGAAAATGCCAGACAGGAAGGTGTTGAATTTATTTTCAACAGACAGCCCCTTGAAATAATCGGTGAAGATGGACAGGTTACAGGCGTTAAGTTTATTACTACACAGATGGGTGAGCCTGATGAAAATGGCCGGCAACGCGCAGAAGTCGTACCTGGCAGTGAAGAAATTGTAGCGGCAGATGCCGTATTGATTGCCTTTGGGTTTCAACCCAGCCCGGCTCCATGGTTTGCCGATGCAGGTATTGAACTGGATCAATGGGACCGGGTGGTCGCGTCTGAAGATACCGGGTGTTTGTTTCAAACCTCCAACCCTAAAATTTTTGCTGGTGGGGATATGGTGCGGGGTGCTGACCTGGTAGTTACCGCTGTTTATGAAGGGCGTCAGGCTGCCAATGGTATTCTGGATTATTTAGAAGTCTGATGTCATCAACTCTCAAAAATGACCGCTTTTTAAGAGCACTATTACGCCAGGATGTTGATATGACACCTGTCTGGATGATGCGCCAGGCAGGTCGTTATTTACCAGAGTACAGAGAAGTTCGTGCCAGTGCTGGTGATTTCATGAGCCTTTGTCAGAATCCTGAACTGGCCTGCGAGGTTACCCTGCAACCGCTGCGTCGTTTTGATCTGGATGCTGCCATTTTGTTTTCAGATATATTGACTATTCCGGATGCCATGGGCCTGGGCCTGTATTTTGAAGCGGGGGAAGGACCAAAATTTCGCAAACCTGTTCGTAACCAGGCAGATATAGACGCCCTGCCCATCGTTAATTCCGAACAGGATTTATCCTATGTCATGGATGCTGTCAGCTTGATTCGCAAAGAGTTGAATGGTGATGTGCCGCTAATCGGTTTTTCAGGCAGTCCCTGGACAGTTGCCACTTATATGGTAGAAGGAGGCAGTAGCAAGGATTTTGCAACGATCAAAGCCATGATGATGACTTCCCCTGAGTTAATGCATCAACTGCTTGAAAAAGTGGCATTGTCAGTAAACGATTATCTTAATGCCCAGATCAGGGCCGGAGCACAGGCTGTACAAATTTTTGATACCTGGGGAGGTGTCCTTAGTCCACATTGTTACCAGGAATTTTCGCTGGCCTATATGAAAAAAATCATTAACGGTCTGCTTCGTGAAAATGAAGGCAGGCAGGTTCCTGTTATTGTGTTTACCAAAAATGGTGGCCTTTGGCTGGAATCTATCGCTAATGCTGGTGCAGATTGCGTCGGGTTGGACTGGACAATAAATATTGCAGATGCCAGAGCAAGAATAGGTGAGCAGGTTGCTCTGCAGGGGAATATGGATCCATCAGTACTGTATGCAAGCCCTGAAAAAATTCGTGAAGAAGTCGCGATGATTTTGGAGCAGTTTGGCAGAGGGAATGGTCATGTATTTAATCTAGGGCATGGGATTCATCAGCATGTTAATCCCGACCACGCCAAAGTATTTATAGATGCCGTTCACGAACTTTCTGCCAGGTATCACTGAGTTGGGAGCTATTGCGCTCGCTTATATTTCGTTAAAATATTTATTTAATTCAGTCACTTACTGCTTAGCAAGCTCCTTCATTAAATAAAGATTTTGCCTCATCTAAGTTTCGCTCAAAACGCTCCTTGGGGTTGAGTATAAAAGCTATTACCCCATTTTTAATTGTTTTACTTAAAGAATTATTCTTAGAGATAAGAGCTATTACGATCCTAGGGGTTGAGTAAAAGAGTTATTGTTCTATAGAATTTTTTATCCAATTTCGCTAAATAATAAAAATGCTTATCTCATCATTTGAACATTACGCTTTTGTCGGAATCGGTTCCAATCTGGGTTCTGCTTTTGGTGGGCCTAAGGAAAATGTGCTGGAGGCTGTGGAGCGTCTGAAAAAATTCAGTGAAGAGCCTGTGCTTGTTGCACCTTTAATTGAGAGCAAACCCCAGGATTGCCCTCCGGGATCTCCGGATTTTGTGAATACAGTTATTGCCCTGGTTCCTGAAGCTGATGAAGTGCCGCTGGGTTTTTTGCAAAAGTTGCTGCATATCGAAAACAGCATGGGTCGCGTCCGCAGTGGCATAAAAAATGAAGCCAGAATTATTGATCTGGATCTATTACTGTTTCAGGAGGCTGTCCAATATAGTGAGGAATTAAATTTACCGCATCCGGAAATGCTCAAGCGGAAGTTCGTCCTGCAACCCTTGAAAGAATTGCTGGAGGCACCTGCGGTTGAAGCATGTTTCAGCTTTGCAAAAAAAAACTCCGCTGTTGAGCGGAGTTAAAAATAAGCGGAATATTGTTAGTCCCGCACTTTCTACTACATCAGAGGATACTACAAACTTCATTTTCTAAACTTCACAAGTACATCTGGGGGAAGCCAAATTTACTTGGTTTAAATACTACGCTGTCACTGTATTTAATCTGGGAAGTGGATCACAAAATTGAATCGTCTTTAACCCCCTTACTGTATAAATTCTTTCATCGCCTGTGTGAGCTGTTTAAGTTCTGAAGCTTGAATAATATAGGGAGGCATGATGTAGAGCAGTTTGCCAAAAGGCCTTATCCATACCCCTTTGCTAACAAAAAATGCCTGTGCACTTTTTACATCGATTTTTTGCTTCATCTCCACAACTCCGATGGCACCGAGTGTCCTGACGTCCTGAACGGCCTTGTTTTCTCTGCAAGATTCCAATTCATTACTTAGTTGTTGTTCAATATTTTTTAGGCGTTCCTGCCAGGGTGAATTCATTAGCAGGTTTATACTGCATATGGCTGCAGTACAGGACAGAGGGTTTGCCATGAATGTGGGGCCATGCATGAATACACCAGCGTTTTTTGATATGCCGGCACTAAGCTCATCTGTGCAAAGTGTTGCAGCCAGGCTCATATAACCTCCGGTCATTGCTTTACCAAGACAAAGGATATCCGGTACTACATTACCATGCTCACAGGCGAACAGCTTGCCGGTTCTGCCAAAGCCTGTAGCAATTTCATCAGCGATCAAAAGTACATCATGTTGTTTACAGAGCTCTTTCACTCTGGACAGATAGTCAGCCGAGTAAAACCACATCCCACCCGCACCCTGGACTATGGGTTCCAGTATAAGAGCAGCCAATTCGTGGTGGTGGCCCTGCAGCAATGTCGTGATATCTGCAAGATTTTCATCACGACAGATTTCACCAAAGCGGCAGGAAGGCCTTTCGGCAAAATAATTTAATGGCATGCTGTCCTTGAATATATGATGCATGCCAGTTACAGGGTCGCATACCGACATCGCCGCCAGAGTATCGCCGTGATAGGCTCCACGCAGGCTGAGTATTTTACTTTTCTGAGGCTTGTCCTGATTTATCCAGTATTGTTTAGCCATTTTTATGGCGACTTCAACAGCTACGGAACCGGAGTCAGAAATAAATATTTTTTGCAGAGGTTCAGGGGTCAGTTTGATTAACAGTCTGGACAATTCTATGGCGGGCTCATGAGTCAGTCCTCCAAACATCACATGCGACATTTCATCCAGTTGTTGGGCAAGTGCGCTATTGATTGCAGGATGATTGTAGCCATGAATCATGCACCACCATGAAGCCATACCATCAACAAGGCGCTGACCATTTTCAAGTTCAATATAAACACCTTCAGCCCTGGTCACCGGAAAAACCGGCAATGGATCCTGCATGGACGTATACGGGTGCCAGATATGTTGCCTGTCGAATTCAAGATCTATCATGGTCATGAATTTTAATAGAAATTCCCGAGGAAAGCTCAGTCCATTTATGGCGTAAATAGTAGTAAAACTGCACTGAAATTTGGACTATTGCGGGTAAATTAGGTAGCCTTGCGCTTTGAAAAATAATAATCCACATAGCGGAGGGAGCATGAGTTCGATTATTACAAAATTTTGTGCTGGAGCAGCATTGTTTGCTATGACATCTACACTGGGACTGTAACAGGTAGCAGTTGATGGGACCAACTGTACTAACCCGGCAGTTCCATCCATTCCTGGTAATGCTGGCCAGGATCTGGACTTGTTGTTAGACACACAGGATCTTGTCCAGGCTTACATGGCAGATTCAAATGCTTTCATAGATTGTATGGATAACATGATCGAACGTCGCACAGGCCGTGGTCTGACACAGGAAACCAGCGATTTATGGACAGACCTGATTAATTCCAACATCGACTCTCAGGAAGCTGTTGCAGCTGCTTTTAATGAGCAGATTCAAATCTATCAGGCCAGTGATAACTAAATTAAGTTCTAATAAAAAAGGGCTCCATGAGCCCTTT
>JAYPJO010000137.1:0-5605 GCA_038128465.1 Gammaproteobacteria bacterium | reverse complement strand
CCTTTGGGAGTGCTCATTGAGTTGACAGAGGGTTTGCGGAATTACTAGGCTGCTTATCTGCCTGCGTAGCGATCTTTCAGGCTCTGATACAGCATTTGCTGGAAATCAGGATGTTCACTATCGATTTCAGTCATGACTTCCACCAGGTGCTCATTATCTTCACGACCACCCCAGTGTTTGTCATAAGTGCCTTCCTTGTAACCATGATCCTGGCGGAAAAAATTCAGAACATTTTTGCCGACATACTGGCAAAACAGCTCTTTCCAGTCCATCTTACAATCGAGCAGCAAGGACTCAAAAAGCGGGATGCTGATACGCCTGGCAGCGGCTAATCCAACCTCAAGTTCTACTTTAGATATTAAATCTAACTTATTGATATTATATTTTATTCCATCAAATTCAATTTCGATTCCGTCATTTATTTTAGACATTAACAACTCAGTAGCCTTTGCGTTGTCACCATATACTTCAAGCAGGATATGGGAGAGGGTGAAGTGCCAGATATCGACCAGTTCCATCTGCAGCTGGGCCAGGTCACATTCCTGTTTTTTCCACCATTTCCAGCCATGATGTTCCATGGCTTCTGCACCCTCGACAACGACGGCTCTGAGATAGGGATAACCGGCATTTACCCAGTCGGGGTTAACTTTGGCATTCATGTTAGCCTGCAGGGTAAGCATTAATTCGGCCTGGGTTTGTGTCAGCATAATAGTATTCCGGTCGGCTTGGCTGGTCAGCGTTAAAATTATGATTCGGTCAGTGTGCTTAATAACTCATGTTGGTTCAGTAGTATTTCAGTGTATGACTTCCTGGCTATGATGGACTCGGCATTGTCATAACGGGTTGCGCCGGTCTTTCATCATGTATTGTTTACTTCTTTGAATGCACTGACTTTCGTCAAAAAAAATGAAAGTTGATTATGCCAGAAAATCAAGATCAGGTAACATCGCACTCGGATTGGGAAGACTTAACTCAAGAATGATACATACGGGATCACGTTTTTACCGCAAGCACAAGAAAGCCTGGTACGGGAAACAGACCCGTGGTGCGGCTCAGACCCGTTTGTTCTCACTGTTGTTACTACTGCTGATTCTGGTGTTGATGCACATCATTGCCATGATGCTCATCGAATCGCTGAGTTTATGGGATGCAACCTGGTTAACCCTGACCACAATAACAACAGTTGGTTATGGCGATTTATCGGCTGATACTTTTACCGGTCAGCTCGCAACCGTTGTATTTTTGTACATTCCAGGTATTGCCATACTGGGACAATTCCTGGGTGAATATGTTGATTACCGAATTATGCGCCGTGAACGAAGGTTACAGGGTCTATGGAGGTGGAACATGAAAGACCATATTTTGATTTTAAATACCCCTATGCATGATGGTGACCTGTATTTGCAGCGTCTGATCGAGCAAATTTCATCAACGCCAGAGCTCAGTGAGATTCCCATACAGATGCTGACTCCGGTCTACCCGGATGGCTTGCCTCCAGAATTGCAGGCCATGGGTGTTGTGCATTATTCAGGTACACCGACCAATTCTGACAATCTGGCAGCGGTTAATGCGAGTGAGGCAAAATACATCTTTGTCATCTCACATAATGCGACCTCTATCAATCCGGACAGCCAGAGTATAGATATTCTGGAGCATCTAAATGGTCTGGATGTGAAAGCTTTTGTAGTGGCTGAGTGTGTGGATGACGATAATCGCAAACGCTTTATGCGACTGGCTGCCGATACCGTGATCCGGCCAGTGCGAGCCTACCCGGAACTGGTTGTCAGAGCGCTGGTGGCACCCGGAACCGAACAGGTGATGGAAGATTTGTTCACGTACGAAGGTGCGCATCAAAGCCGTTTTGCCGTTTCCCTGAGAGGCGTGCTATGGAAAGATGTGGTTTGCAGGATTATGGGAGATGGCCTGGGAACGGCGCTGGCTTATGTTAAGCCGTCCGGCAAACTTGTTATCGCTCCGCCACCCAATTCCACTATAGAAGCTGTTGCCCTGATAGTCATGGTCAGACAGGACGATGAACCTGCCCAGGAAGCAATCCAGGACTGTCTGCAAAATCTGGCGTAATTATATTTGTGCAGCTGTCTAGGCAGAACTATTCTGAAAGGACACAGGGATGTGTCAGCGGTAAAAAAGCTGCATGCAGACGCTGGGAAAAGGTGGCTGAGGCCACCTTTTCTTTATCTTTTCGGGTAAAATAGCAGGCTTGTTGTCCGTTTTTTATTTTACCGCTTTATGACCATCGCTATCTCCATTAAAGATCTGCACAAGACTTATGATAACGGCCACGTTGCGCTGAAAGGCATTAATCTGGAAGTGACAGAAGGAGACTTTTTCGCACTGCTGGGTGCCAACGGTGCAGGAAAATCCACCACTATTGGCATTATCGCTACTCTGGTCAGAAAGTCGGCCGGAACCGTCGAGGTGTTTGGTAAAAATGTCGATGCTAATTCCTATGAAACCAAACTCGATCTCGGTATCGTTCCCCAGGAAGTCAATTTCAGTTTGTTTGAAAAAGTTTATGATATCTGTGTCACGCAGGGAGGGTATTATGGTCTGCCCAGAAAAATCGCTGAAGAACGCTCAGAAAAATATTTAAAAAAACTTGGTTTATGGGATAAAAAAGACCAGCAGGGTCGAAACCTCTCCGGCGGTATGAAACGAAGATTGCTGATTGCCCGAGCCCTAATACATGAACCACGTTTGTTGATTCTTGATGAGCCTACAGCCGGAGTTGACATTGAATTACGACGCTCTACATGGAAATTTTTGCAGGACATTAATAAATCGGGCACCACGATTATCCTGACCACGCACTACTTGGAAGAGGCAGAAAACCTCTGCCGCAATATCGCTATCATTGACCAGGGTGAAATAGTTGAAAACACCAGCATGCGCGCCTTGCTGAAAAAGCTGGATACTGAAACGTTTATCCTCGATAGTCGCGACGATCTGGCGCAGGCGCCAGTGCTTAATGGCTACACTGTGGAACAGATTGATGCACACAGTATGGAAGTCACGCTGGATAAGGATCAGGACATCAACGAGGTATTTGCCTTGCTGGACCAGCAGGGTATTAAAATCAAAAGCATGCGCAACAAGACCAACCGGCTGGAACAACTGTTTGTTTCATTGCTGCAACAGTCCGGGGAGCGCAATATCTATCTTGATCAGGAGCCAGATTAATGTCGGCAGTATCGTCAAACTATAAATGGATAGCGTTCAGCACGCTGGTCAGGAAAGAAGTGCGGCGCTATATGCGCCTGTGGGTACAGACACTGGTGCCACCTATTATTACCATTTCACTGTATTTTGTAATCTTCGGTAATCTGATTGGTCGTCGCATAGGTGAGATGGGCGGTTATTCCTATATGGACTTTATTGTACCGGGCCTGATCCTGATGTCTGTCATCAACAATGCCTACGCCAATGTGGTTTCGTCATTCTTTTCTCAGAAATTTCAACGCAATGTTGAAGAGCTTTTGGTCTCGCCAGTGCCAAACTATGTCATTTTGATTGGCTTTGTTGTGGGTGGGTCTACGCGTGGACTCATTGTCGGGTTTATCGCCGGTATGGCAGCCATGTTTTTCAGTGGCTTTTACATGCACAACTTCTTTATTGCCGTAACAGTGGTGCTGTTATCGTCTCTGGTGTTTTCACTGGGCGGTTTTATCAATGCCATATACGCCAACAAGTTTGACGACATCACCATCATTCCGACCTTTATACTCACCCCTCTGATTTACCTGGGTGGCGTATTTTATTCCACTGAGCTGCTGCCGGATTTTTGGCGTGGTATCTCCCTGCTAAATCCTATTTTTTACATGGTAGATGCCTTTCGCTTTGGCATTCTTGGTGTATCGGATGTGAACATTATCTATGCATTGCTGATTTTACTGATTTTTGCCGTTGCTTTATTTTCCTTTGCACTTTATCTCTTGCATAAAGGCAAGGGACTGAGAAGCTAAGTTCCTGCATGTCTGAAAATCCGATGGGCAAAGCGACAGAATATCCGGAAAAATTTGACCCGGATTTACTCGTAGCGATACCACGATCAGTTAATCGTAGATTATTGGGTATTGAAGATTCTCCACCGTTTGTTGGTATGGATACCTGGCATGCGTATGAGCTTTCGTGGCTGAATGATCAGGGTAAACCACAGCTTGCATTGGCCCGTTTCAGTTTTTCCTGCAACTGCCCGAACCTGATTGAATCAAAATCATTAAAGCTTTTTTTAAACTCTTTGAATCAGGAAAGAATAGGCAGCGAACAGGATTTACTCATTTTATTAATAGAACATCTGTCGAAATGTTCAGGTGATGAAGTGGAAATTAAGTTGTTTGCATTAACTGAAAGTGAAAAATTAGTTCAGCACCCAGTAGGGCAATGCCTGGATGATTTACCTGTGATGATAACTGATTATCAGCCTGATCCGGCTCTGTTGTTCTGTTATCAGAATGAAATCGTTGAAGAAAGCCTTTACACAAATCTATTCAAATCCAATTGCCCGATAACAGATCAGCCAGACTGGGCCAGCCTGAGCATATATTATCAGGGAGAAGCGATCGATCACGAAGCCTTGCTGAAGTATTTCATTTCATATCGATTACATAGTGATTATCATGAAAACTGTGTCGAAAAAATCTTTGTGGATATCCAACAACAATGTCAGCCAGAAAAACTGCTGATACAGGCCAACTTTTTAAGAAGGGGAGGTCTGGATATTAATCCGGTGCGAAGTTCTGATGCAGAGCTGATTAAAACCCCTGCACGATTTATCAGACAATAATCAAAAAGCGGATCTGGACATAATAATGGACGCAATAACTGCACTACATACACGCAAAGCATCACCCAAACTGGTTGAGCCTGCACCTTCGGAAGAAGAACTGAAACAGATATACCAGGCGGCACTACGTGCACCCGATCATGCCATGCTCAGGCCCTGGCGTTACCTGGTGGTAAAAGGTGAGGCCCGTAACAAACTGGGTGAGTTGTTTGTGGAGGCGATACATCCTGATACTGAAGAGAAAAGAACCAAATTGCTGAATGCGCCCTTACGAGCACCCATGATAATAATTGCTGTTGCTACTATTACCGAGCATCCAAAAGTACCAGCCGTTGAGCAAATTGCTTCTTCAGCCGCCGCTGTACAGAATATGTCCCTGGCAGCACATGCGCTGGGTTATGCATCAATCTGGCGTACAGGAGCTGTTGCATTCAGTAATGCAGTAAAAGAAAAACTTGGTCTTAACCATAGTGACGAGATTGTAGGACTGCTGTACCTGGGTTCATCACCCTATGAAAATCTACCTGTTCCTGAAATCAGTATTGATGATTATTTTGAAGATTGGGGCTGACTTGTATTTAGCAGGTGCTTCAATTAAAGTGCCCGGCTTTATTCAAAAGGTGTCAGAGATCTAATTCTGACAACGGTATAAATCCAGTTTAAGGTGAGGTGTCCGAGTGGTTGCAGCAGAAGGCACGCCTCCCAGGCGAAGTTAGTTTGTTAGACTAGTTGTAGTAAAAATTAAAGTTTTGGTGAGGTGTCCGAGTGGTTGAAGGAGCACGCCTGGAAAGTGTGTATAGG
>JAYPJO010000136.1:0-5615 GCA_038128465.1 Gammaproteobacteria bacterium | reverse complement strand
CCCAACAGAACACCTAAAACTGTCAATAAAGAGAGCGCAATAAAGAACATTCCAAGTATCACTGATACTTTTTGAAGCTTGCTCAAATTATTAATTTTCAAAATTTTATTTTTTTAATAGATATATTACTACTAGTACGCTCAATTTAGACTGATGGATCAGTATTCACATAAGGAGTTTTACAAAATATCAGGAAGAAGAGTTGAGAAATATTAAGCAGTTTTAATCAGGCGGCACAAGAGATGAAAATGAGGCTACTAGACGTTGGCAAGAAGAAAATACCGCCCTGTATGAAAATCGGGCTGATCTTGAATCTAGATATGGCACTGATAGCTCAACAGGAACAAGATACCGACTAAGTTATGTCACAATCATTGATTGGATGTGATTATTAGTTTTCTTATACCTACTTTCGAATTTGGCATTAGTAAATAAAGAAATTAAACTAGGGAAGCGTCTGCTTCTGGCCGATAGCAGTCCTCTCTAGTTTCTACTTTTTTCTAAAATTCCCTCTGATATATCTAGGCAGATACTACTCAGACTTCACAGCCTAAAATGACACCCCCGCCCTACTGTCTAGACCCACCCTGTAAGCAGATATGTTTTTAGGTAGAATATTAGGAAGAATTAAGAATAGGTAGCGTAAGAAGCCTATATTTATAGAGTATATTTAAGGGTTTTTAGCTTGTTGGTGCCCAGGAGAGGACTTGAACCTCCACGGCCGTTAAGCCACTAGCACCTGAAGCTAGCGTGTCTACCAATTCCACCACCTGGGCACAGGATGCGAACTGCGATTTGCAGGGAGCGCAATTTACCGGCTCTGCCCGTTGCTGTCAATGTCGTTTTCTCATCGGAGTGCTAT
The DNA here is from genome assembly GCA_038128465.1 of Gammaproteobacteria bacterium. GTDB lineage: Bacteria > Pseudomonadota > Gammaproteobacteria > Pseudomonadales > Pseudohongiellaceae > UBA5109. The sequence continues at coordinate 4,753 of JAYPJO010000136.1, read as the reverse complement.
ACTGCCGGCTTGTTCATTTATCATCAGGGCTTTCATGCCACGCTCCAAAAATAACCAGGATCCGCATGCGGATCGTGAAGCTTCCCGTTACGACAATCCTATTCCCAGTCGTGAATTTATCCTGCAGCACCTGGAGGAAAGCGGCAAGCCAATAAGCCATCGCACACTCTGTAAAGAACTGCTGCTGTTTGATGCGGAATCCCAGGAAGCCCTGCGGCGACGGCTGGGCGCTATGACCAGAGATGGTCAGTTAATTGAAAACCGCAGTAATGCCTTTGGCCTTGTACGCAAAATGGATTTAATAAAAGGTACAGTTCAAGGTAACAAGGAAGGCTTTGGGTTTGTCATTCCGGATAGCGCTGGTGAAGACCTGTTTCTGTCACCCAACCAGATGCGCAAGGTTTTTGATGGCGACAAGGTGCTGGCACGTATTGCCGGTGTTGATCGTCGGGGTCGCCTGGAAGGCAAAATAGTCGAAGTGCTTGAGCGAAAACGGCAGCAGTTTGTCGGACGCTATTACCGCGCATCTGGCGTTGGAGTGGTAATCCCACATAATCGCAGAATCACCCAGGAAATCCTAATACCACCGAAGAAACACAAAAACGCAAAAGATGGTGATTTTGTCGTGGTCGATATCATCAAGTTCGCGCATGATCATGTGAAAAGCACCGGGGTGGTTACTGAGGTACTGGGTGATGTGGCCAAGCCCGGCATGGAGATTGAGGTCGCCATTCGGGCCCACGAGATTCCCCGTATCTGGCCCAAAGGCATCATCACTGAACTCAATAAAATTGCAAGACAGACAAGCCCTTCAAGAGAAGCCGGTTTGCGCATCGATCTGCGTGAACTGCCGTTTGTCACCATAGACGGTGAGGATGCCAAGGATTTTGATGATGCTGTTTACTGCCAGAGAAGGCGGGGTAAGGGCTGGACTTTGTATGTCGCCATTGCGGATGTCTCGCATTATGTTGATATAAATAGCGTACTCGATCACGAAGCACAGCAACGTGGCAACTCGGTATATTTTCCCGGGCATGTCATTCCCATGCTGCCGGAAGACTTATCCAATGGTTTATGTTCCTTAAAGCCCAATGAAGACCGTCTGGTCATGGTCTGCAAAATGGACATCTCCCGTGATGGCAATATTACTTCCTATAAATTTTGCGAAGGCATAATTCATTCCCATGCCAGACTGACATACACAGAGGTTGCCGCCATGCTGGAACCTGCCAAAACAGAAACAGACAGGCGATTGCAGCAGCGTATTCAGGATAAACATCATCGTCTGCTCCCCGACTTAAAAGCACTGTATGCTTTATACAAGGTATTGCATAAATCACGTCAACAACGAGGCGCTCTTGATTTTGACAGCACCGAAACCCGTATTATTTTTTCAGAAAAGAAAAAAATAAAAGAAATTATTCCGGTTGAGCGCAATGATGCTCATCGTATTATTGAAGAGTGCATGCTTTGCGCTAACGTTTGCAGTGCCGAGTTTTTATTACAATCCAAACTGCCAGCACTCTACCGGGTTCATCCCGGACCGAATGAGGAAAAAGTTGCCAAACTCTACGACTTCCTGCGCGGTATTGGTATCGGCTTGCCACGCAGAGAAAAGCCGACACCTTCAGATTATCAGTTAATTTTACAGCGCCTGAGAAACCGGCCTGACAAACATCTGCTGCAGGTTTTGGTGATCCGGTCACTGATGCAGGCCGTTTATCAACCGCAAAATGCCGGACATTTTGGACTGGGTTTTGAAGCCTATACTCACTTTACCTCACCAATTCGCCGTTATCCTGATTTACTGGTACATCGCGCGATTCGGTATTTAATCAGAACAGGTAAACACAAACAGCATTGCCTGGGAATAAGCGGTCAAAAAAAATTAAACCGCCAGGAAATTTACCCCTACAGGCTCAATGAACTGGAACAACTGGGTGAAGAATTATCGATGACGGAGCGTCGCGCCGATGCGGCAACCTATGATGTGCTGGACTGGCTCAAGTGTGAATACATCAAGCAACATATCGGCGAAGAATTCTCGGGCACGGTTGCATCGGTAACCAGCTTCGGGTTATTCGTACAGCTTGATGATGTCTATGTTGAAGGACTGGTGCATGTCACTGCCTTGCATAATGACTACTATCATTACGATGCGACAGCTCATACCCTGACCGGAGAACGCAGTGGTTATCAGTTTCAGATGGGCGATAAGGTTCAGGTTATCGTGGCCAGGGTTGACTTGGATGATAAAAAAATCGATCTGCAGCTGATTGCAGAAAAATCGGTGAAACGGCGTGGTAAGAACATCCCCAAACGCAACCGGTCAACCAAATTACGTGATTTAGCCAGGAAGAAACTTGCCAGGGCTTCACGAAAGCGGGCCAGCAATAAAAACAGAAACAGACGCAGATAATAGAAAGGTAAATGAATAATCAGGAATGGGTCTATGGCATTCATGCCATCAACGCCCTGCTTAAGCACAGACCGGAAAGCATCCTGCAGATTTATCTGCAAAGCGGGCGTCTGGATGCACGTATCTCTGCGATAACCGATCAGGCCAACAGTCTGGGTATCGCTGTTGAGGTGCTGGATAAAAAAGAACTGGATAAAAAAGCCAGCGGTAATCACCAGGGCGCACTGGCCCTGTGCAAGTCACTGAAACTGGAGCATGATGAGAAATATCTTGAAGCCCTGCTGGCAGAAAAACAACAACCTCCCCTGTTACTGGTACTTGATGGCGTGACCGATCCACATAATCTCGGGGCCTGCCTGCGTTCTGCTGAAGCCGCCGGTGTTAATGCCGTAATAGTTGCCAAAGATAAATCAGCCCTGATGAATGCCACCGTCAGGAAAGTTGCCTGTGGTGCAGCCGAGATCATCCCTTTTATCGTTGTCACAAACCTGGTGCGCTGTCTGCAGAATCTGCAAAAACAGGGTGTCTGGATCATGGGTGCAGCCGGTGAAGCTGACAAGTCCATTTATGATACTGATCTCAAAGGCTCCCTGGCGCTGGTGCTTGGCGCAGAAGATACTGGATTGCGACGCCTTACCCGGGAGACCTGTGATCAGCTTATTGCGATTCCCATGGCTGGTGAGACCAGCAGCCTCAATGTATCTGTCGCAACTGGGGTCTGCTTGTTTGAAGCGCTCCGGCAACGTACTGTATGATTTGCCGTTAATACACTTATTATGCGCGTAAATTCATATTGAAAATTGCAGGTTCTACAGGTGACTTGAGCTATAAGTTATTTCTTAACACCTATAAATAAGGCCCTTACTTCGCTCATTACACAGCCTGATTCTTATCTATAAAATAAAGTAATTATTTGTAAAATCTAGGTTATCTAAAAAATGCTCGCTTAATATCCAGATGATGGCCGCGTCACGAACGCAACAAAATCGAGGCATAGCAGTTTGTCCTCGGTGGAGTTTACAAATTAGTAAATGAGCAAGAAGGCAAGCTGGTATAACGAAGATTTTGTAAGTGCAGTAGCGGCAGCCAACCTGGAGCAACTATATGAAATATAGTTGCATCTAAGCCCCAATATCTTTAGAATTCGCCCTCTTTTTAACTCCTTGTCTTACCGCAAGCGCTTTTAATGTAATGGGCTGAAGGCTCTTACAATGCGATTGGCTCCTCAATGAGTCCTTGACGGAAGACTTATAAACCGTAGGGAGAAGTAATGCGACACTATGAAATAGTATTTATGGTGCATCCCGATCAGTCCGATCAGGTTCCCGGGATGATCGAAAAATACACCAAACTGGTCTCCGATTCCGGAGGTGCCGTACACCGACTGGAAGACTGGGGACGCCGTCAGCTGGCCTACCCTATCAACAAAATTCACAAGGCACACTATGTGCTGTTGAATGTTGAATGCGGTCAGGAAGCCCTTGATGAAATCACTACCCTGTTCCGCTATAACGATGCTGTTTTGCGCAATCTTGTGATCAAGCGCAAGAAAGCCGTTACAGAAATGTCTGACATCATGAAAGCAGAAAATGAAAGCCGCGAGCGTAAAGCCCGTGTCAGCCAACGCATGCAGGAAGAAGCAGATTATGATATGCCGGAAGATGTATCAGGTGATGATATGGATTCTGATGATGCGGAAGAGCTGGACACTGATGATGTTGCAGCTGATGAACCCGAAGAAGAAGTTAACAACTAAGCGGAATTATTTGGAGAAAGATTATGGCACCCCGATTTTTTAGACGTCGACGCTTCTGCAAATTTACTGCTGAAGGCGTTACTGAAATAGATTACAAGGATCTTGATACCCTGAAAGCCAACATTAGTGAGACTGGCAAAATTGTACCCAGCCGTATTACTGGCACCAAAGCGCGCTACCAGCGTCAGCTTGCAACTGCCATTAAACGTGCTCGTTACCTGGCTTTGATTCCTTACACGGATTCACACGAAGTATAGAATTTTAGAGGAAACAATATGCGGGCCCTCGCGGAATATGCCATGCAAGGTCGCCGCCAGGCCACAATAGTCGTTGTATTGACTGGCTTGTTTCCACTGGTTTATTACCTTAGTGCTGCCATTGTAGGATTGGTAAACCTGCGTAAAAGCGCTAATGATGGCCTGATAATTTTGCTGTGGTCACTGTTACCGGCAGTCTTATTATGGATGGCCGGGGATAATATCCCTGTAATACTGATGTTGAGCACTGCCATACTGGCCCAGGCGCTAAAGTACCTGGAATCCTGGTCTAAAGTGGTCATGCTGGGAACGGTGTTGGGA
>JAYPJO010000135.1:3969-5693 GCA_038128465.1 Gammaproteobacteria bacterium | reverse complement strand
GATACGGGCTTATCAAATGAGAAAGATCACACTTCAAGTTTTATTATTAATTTTATTTCTTCCAGCCAACGCGCAGGAAGACGCGCTGGTAAAAATGTCTACCAGCATGGGTGACATTACGCTTCAAATTTATTCAAGCAAGGCACCGATTACGGCTGGCAATTTTCTACAGCATGTCGATAGCAAAGATTTTGATGGTGCCAGCTTTTATCGCGTGGTGACACAGGATAATGATCAAGGCTCTCCTATAATTGAAGTTATTCAAGGCGGACTGGGTGGCGGGGCTGATGCATATACTGCCATTGCCCACGAAACTACCGAACAAACAGGCATCCTGCATACCGATGGCGTTATCTCCATGGCACGGGCAGCAGTAGGTACTGCAACCACTGAGTTTTTTATCATTATTGGGGATCAGCCCAGCCTTGATTATGACGGCACGAGGAATGCTGACAGACAGGGATTTGCTGCATTCGGTAAGGTTATTAACGGCATGGATGTTGTTCGCGCTATCCAGGATTTGCCCGCTGATGGTATCAGCGATTCTGAATATACACGTGGACAGATTCTGAACGAACCGGTTCGCATATATTCGATGGAACGCTTGGTTACCCAATAACTGTGTCAGAATAAAACTAAAATTTACTCTGGCATTTTAAATTTTGGAGTTCTCTTTTCAATAAATGCATTGACCCCTTCCACTTTGTCATCAGAAGCAAAAGCCTGCCCGAACAGATCGGCTTCCAGTTTTAAACCGTCTGCCTGACTCAGATCATAGCCCTCATTCACAGCCTGTTTTGCCAGACGAACAGCCTGTGGACTTCTTTTAGCAATACTTGAGGCAATTTCATGGCACCTGTCCAACAGACTATCAGCCCCAACTAGTTCTGCAACCAGACCCAGTTCACAGGCTTTTTGTGCCGAATAAATATCACCGGTTGATACCAGCATGCGGGCCTTAGCCTTGCCCAGATAACGCGACAAGCGTTGTGTGCCTCCATAGCTGGGAATAATACCCAGGCTCACTTCAGGTAAACCGAATTTTGCCTGATCACTGGCCACTATAAAATCACAGGCCATCGCCAGTTCAAGACCGCCACCCAGAGCATAGCCATTTACCGCCGCAATTATCGGAAACCGACAATCTTCAATTAGCTGCATGACATGCTGCCCTTTTTCGGCAAACTTTACAGCATCACTTACAGCATTCATCTCCTTGATATCAGCCCCGGCAACAAAAGCCTTGTCACCGCTACCGGTAACAATCATGGCTTTATATTGTGTGCCAATATCAGAGAACAGCTGCTCCAGTTCGGATAACATTCTGGTATTCAGTGCATTGAGGGCTTCAGGGCGGGAAAGTGTAAGTACAGCAATTTCACCACTGGCTTCAAATTGCAGGCATTCAAAATTCATTATTTAGTGCTCGATGTCCTGGTAAATTCTGAATTTACTCTGACACCTTGTTTTCCAATTTGCAACCGAAGTTGGAGCAGTAGATACTGCAATGAATTTCCCAATTCCTGTTTGCGGAACAATACCGCCATAGCCAACAGTTGTCATCGTAACCAGTCCCCACCAGCTGCCAATTCAGCTATCGAGATCAAACAGTGCGGTATTCAGGGATTTGAGTATTTGTGGCCTGTCCAGAGACCATTTTAATAAACTAAATTTCACCATCTGCATACACTCCATAAATCACTACCCGTTATGGATTATGGCTA
>JAYPJO010000135.1:2918-3959 GCA_038128465.1 Gammaproteobacteria bacterium | reverse complement strand
ATATATGCTTAACTTATTGTCAGGATGAAGTCTGGGTGGATTACACTCACGATTTATAAAACTCAGTGATTGCCACAATGGTGGTTTCCACATCTTCCCGGCTGATATCCAGATGGCAGACTAGCCTCGCCGTATAGCGGGCATCAATCAGAATACCCCGCTGCTCCAGAAACTCAGACAACGCAGTAAAATCACCCTCTACATTTTTCAGAAAAACCATATTGGTGTGCAGGTTGTCGAGGTCTACTTCGAGCTGCGGGATTTTATTTAATTTCTGCCCTAAGAGAGCGGCATTATCATGATCTTCCTGCAAACGCTCAATGTTGTTTTCCAGCACATAGATACCGGCTGCTGCAATGATGCCCGCCTGGCGCATGCCGCCACCCAGCATTTTGCGCCAGCGGCGCGCTTCAGTAATCAAATCCTTGCTACCACAAAGTAATGACCCAACCGGAGCTCCCAGACCTTTCGACAGGCAGATCGAGATTGAATCGAAATAGCTGCTAATCTGTTTGACATCAATACCCAATTTAACAGCAGCATTAAACACACGGGCACCATCAAGATGATTGGACAGGCCATGTTCACTCGCCAGTTTTGTGGCAGCAGCAATGTAGTCCATCGGTAACACTTTTCCACCAGTGGTATTTTCAAGACAAAGCAGGCGGGATTTTGCAAAATGAATATCATCTGGTTTTATTGCAGCAAGAATGTTTTCCAGCGATATAGTCCCGTCAGCTTCATTATTAATCGGCTGCGGCTGAATACTGCCCAGTACAGCAGCTCCACCACCTTCATATTTATAGGTATGAGCATTCTGCCCGACCAGGTATTCATCACCACGCTGACAATGCGCCAGCAATCCTAGCAAATTGCTTTGTGTGCCGCTGCTTGCATAAATTGCCGCATCTGTGCCCAGCATATCAGCAGCCAGTGCTTCCAGTTGCTGAACTGTCGGATCATCACCCCAGACATCATCACCAACCGGAGCAGCAGCCATCACCTCACGCATTTCAGCACTGGGACGGGTTACTGTGTCAC
>JAYPJO010000135.1:1149-2908 GCA_038128465.1 Gammaproteobacteria bacterium | reverse complement strand
TAAATAAAAAAGGAACCGTCTGCAACATGGATGTCGCAGCCGAGCCCCCCATGGACGGGTTTACGGCGTGTTCCTGTTTATTTAACTGTATGCAAAAAAATAAATTCCTATCCAGCTATTTTCTAATTATTGAGAAATAAAATCCTTTACCAGCGATTAATCATTTTTTTTCCAGATGATGCAAATGGATAATCGCCCATTTAATTATTATGTAACAAAGTATTTACCATACGTAATGTGGCAAGGATTGATGCATACACCTGATTGGCATTTACCCCCCGAGTAGTCAATTTGCGACCCCTGGCGCCTTCAACATCCCAGGTTATTGTACATTCAGTCAATGCACCAACCTTACCACCTTTGGGGATACGAATAGCATAGTCAAGCAATTCCGGCATAACAAAATCCAGCCGTTCCATGATTTTTTTCAGGGCATCCATAAAGGCTGAAAATCCACCATTGCCATGACCACTGTCCTCATAATCCGTACCATTGATATTTAAAGCCAGTTTTACTTGCGATTTCTGACCAAAAACACTGTTGATCTGGCAATCCTGTAAACGGATATGATGATAACCACTGCTTTCCAGAACATCAGCGATGATAAATGGCAAATCGTCAGGTGTGATAACTTCCTTGGAATCACCCAGCTTGACTACCCGATCCAGCACTTTCTTTAAATTTTCCGGTGACAGGGATATTCCCAGCTCTTCTATATTTTTTAACACGGAAGCCTTTCCACTGAGCTTGCCCAGGGCATAGGTACGTTTACGGTCAAAACGTTCCGGGCTGAGTTTGGTCTCATAAAGTCCACCCTTTACATCACCATCGGCATGGATACCTGAGGTCTGGGTGAAGACATCCTCACCAATAATCGGTGCATTATCTGCCAGCCATTTGCCGGAAAAACGTTCGACCATTTTACTGACATCTGTTAGGTGGGTTTCATCAATAGCGGTGGTAACACCCATTTTATCCTTCAACACAACAGCGAGTTCTGCCAGTGAAACATTGCCTGCTCTTTCTCCGAGACAATTCATGGTGCAATGCAAATTGCAGATACCGGTAGCAACAGCTGCCATGCAATTAGCTACAGCCAGGCCATAGTCATTATGCGGATGAAAATCGAAGACTACATCAGGAAAACGTGCCTGCATGTCAGAAAGTGCAGTTGTTACTTCTGCAGGGCTCATAACCCCCAGTGTATCCGGCAACATGAAATGTTCGATACCACTGTCTTTGATCAGGTCCATCAGACCAAATACATAATCTTTGTTGTCACTGTAACCATTGGACCAGTCTTCCAAGTAGGCATTGACATGAATCCCTTTTTCCCTGGCATAGGCCACGGTCTGCTTGATATCTTCAGCATGCTGTTCCAGTGTTTTCCCCAGTTGGTTGGTACAGTGATTTTCACTGCCCTTTGTCAATAGATTCAAAACCCGACCACCACAATCGATTATCCAGTCGGCACTTTTTGTATGATCAACAAATCCCAGAACCTCGACCCGCTCCAGATAAGCATGTTGATCAGCCCACTGATTAATATTCCGAACTGCCTCTTTTTCTCCCTCAGAAACACGCGCCGAAGCCACTTCAATCCGATCGACCTTAAGTGCTTCAAGTAGGACACGAGCTATATTAAGCTTCTCTTCTGCAGTAAATGACACGCCCTGGGTTTGTTCTCCATCTCGCAGAGTGGTATCCATTAATGCTACGTATTCGGGTAGTTTATTCATCATTCAATCCAAATTTTTGG
>JAYPJO010000135.1:0-1139 GCA_038128465.1 Gammaproteobacteria bacterium | reverse complement strand
CATATCCTTTTTTGTTTTGAAATAGCCATAAAAAAACCCGCCTGAAGGCGGGTTTTTGAAAATTGCATAAGCAAAAACTTCAACCCACCTGTCGGTGTCGAATAATAATGCTTTTGCCAATCATTGTTGATTTCATGGGTCGGGATATTCGTGAATAACAGTGTAAATGTCAAGTATCATAATAATAGATTACCCGGAAATATATTCATTGGAGACTGACTTATTGTCCCAACAACTTTTCAAGCGTGGCTAGATAATCGACAAAAGCCTGCTGTCCCTTTTTTGTAATCGATATAAAAGTATTCGGTTTACGGTCAACAAAGGATTTTTAATTATTAAATTCAAGCTTTTTAAACTGAAAAAACCGGGAGTTTAAATAAGCATAAAATACACTGTATAAATCTGTGATCTTCTCTGACAACACCTAAGGAAAATACAGTACAATGCCGCTCCCATGCTCAACACCAATCAAACAGTTATTTCTGACAGCGCTGCACTCTGGCGCCGCCTGGCCGCCATGGTTTATGACAGCATCGTCATCATTGCCATCTGGATTGTCATTGGTTTTCTTGTATTGTCAGCCTTTGGAATCGATCAGGTTCAGGTTGTCGAAAATGATCAGGTGGTCATGGACCCCTGGTATCGCATTACCTTGTTTGCATCTATGCTGGTAAGCGCCTATCTGTTTTTTGCCTGGTTCTGGACCCATAGTGGTCAGACCCTGGGAATGCAGGCCTGGAAAATCAGGGTTCAGAATACTGATAATTCATCGATCGGCTATAAACAAAGTCTGGTGCGTTTTGTGGTTGCCCCTTTTGCATTGGCTTTCCTGGGTGCAGGTTATTTTTACATGTTTTTTAATACAGAAAAGCTTTGTTTACCTGATATGCTGTCTGGTTCTATCGTGGTGAAAGTGGACTGGAAAAAAAATTAAGCAGCTTTTCTTAGCAGATAAAGCCCAAGGCCGGCACTTAATACAACTGGCAGCAATACTGCCACAAAGGGGCTGAGCTGATAGACCAGTCCCAGCGTTGAAAACAACCGCTGCAGGATAATAAACAACAATCCGAAACTGACTGCAGAAAATAAACGAGAACCCATGGTAGCTTCTCGCAACGGCCCGAATACAAAGGATATGG
>JAYPJO010000134.1:0-5726 GCA_038128465.1 Gammaproteobacteria bacterium | reverse complement strand
GCACTGTTGTCATAAGCAGGAACATTAATGTCGGCTTTTATATTCTCAGCCAGAACTCTTCCGCAGGCACTGGATATAGCCAGGGATTCAGATTCAGCCTGATCCGGTACCTGCACGAGTATTTGCTGCAGGGCATCTTCAATTTTTGTTAAAGCCTGTTTAGCCATCCGGATAGATTGTAATAATCAGGTGTACTTTCTTTAGTGCTTTCATTGATACTTTTGCGAAATCACTTCTTTTAATGCTTCCACTCTGGAGCGTTGCTTAATGCCGAAACTGGCCATAAGCAGCTGACAGTCAACCACTGAATTTTGTAATTGTGTCTTCCCAGTCTCCTGGGTGGAAATTTCCAGATTTTTTATAATGGGTTCAAGTGCCGTATCGCGTTTGGCAGCTTCAATTAAAAAATCTTCGATGAAAGTGTGTCGGTGAGTCGCCTGTAAAGCACAATATTGATAAAGGCCCCAAGGACTGGCATCACAATCCAGCTGTTTGTTTATTGCAAACAACACGCGGGATACATCTGCTAGCGGTGTCGGGCTGCAGCGCTGATCAAGCAGTACCATTTTCCCCTGGTTTTCTTTGCAAAGCTTGATACAGTCATCAAAAATCGGAGTATCACTGTCAAATACGCCTTCGGTTCGCAAAAGAATATGTTTTTCAATCTTTGCCACTCTTTTTTCCAGGCTTAAAGCCAGCTTACCCAGGGGATTTTTTGGTGAGCAGGTATCAGTTTCCAGGTAGGGTTTGGGATTGGAGCCATCAAAAACGGCAACAGAAGAATGATGTATAAGCGGCAACTTTTGTGCTTTAGCCGCTTTCAATAAGATGGTGCATGCCTGCGTCAGCTGCCCAGTGCGTTCCTTGCTTAAAGCAGTTTCGGACTGAAATAATCCCGGATTTAAACTGAGGTTAAGCAGCTGGCTGGCTTCGGCATCAGCTATCAGATTCGCCAGAATATCGTCTTTATAAATGTCAGGCTCATCATCTTTAATAGCAATGAATTTGACCGATTCTTTTTTTAGCAGCTGAGTGTAACTTAAGCCAAGCGGGCTGTTTGATCCAAATACTAATAGCTTCACAATGGCAAAAGGTAAATATTACTGGATGCGGATGTTGCTAGAACGGAATGTCGTCATCAAAACTGTCAACATCTGCAGGGGCTTGTTGGGCGGGCGTTTCATTGCTTGGAGGTGGCGCAGCTGGCGCCGATGCATAATTGTCACTGGAAGCACCTCGACTGTCGAGCATCTGCATTTCATTGGCAATGATGTCCGTTGCATAGCGCTTGATACCATCCTGTTCCCAGGAACGCGTCTGCAGGCGCCCTTCCACATAGAGCTTAGAGCCTTTTTTGACATACTCGGCTACAATTTCGGCCAAACGTTGATAAAAAGTTACTCTATGCCATTCGGTTCGTTCCTGTTGTTCACCGGTATTTTTATCTTTCCAGGTTTCACTGGTTGCCAGTGAAAGATTGGTCACAGCGTTTCCATTGGGCATATACCTTGTTTCAGGATCCTGCCCGACATTGCCAACCAGAATTACTTTGTTGATACCTCGACTTGCCACTATAAAATCTCCTCTTGTTTCATTAGCTAAGTCTAGCACGCCTGAGAAAAAATTCGATTAGATTCTTCTTTCTGTTTTGTGACTACGTATAATGGTCGGTTTAGCGTTGTAATTTTGAAACAGCAAAGAGATGGATGAAATAATTGTCAGGGGCGCCCGTACCCACAACCTCAAGAATATAGACCTGACTATTCCTCGCGATAAGCTTGTCGTCATTACCGGGCTGTCCGGCTCCGGCAAATCATCACTGGCCTTTGATACGCTTTATGCAGAAGGCCAGCGACGTTATGTAGAGTCCCTGTCTACTTATGCCCGTCAATTTTTATCAATGATGGACAAACCCGATATGGATCAGATTTCAGGTTTGTCGCCGGCGATATCCATAGAACAGAAATCCACCTCACACAACCCGCGCTCTACTGTCGGCACAATCACTGAAATCTATGATTACCTAAGACTGCTCTTTGCTCGCGCCGGGGATCCCTATTGCCCGGACCACAATCTTAAACTTGAGGCACAGACAGTCAGCCAGATGGTTGACCAGGTACTGGCCTTGCCGGAAGGCACACCCATGATGCTGCTGGCGCCCGTTGTGCGTGAACGCAAAGGTGAGCATGTCCACATATTTCATGAATTAAAGGCCAGTGGTTTTATCCGCGCCCGCGTGGACGGGATTGTGACTGAGCTGGATTACCCGCCTACACTGGATAAAAACAAAAAACATACCATCGAAGTGGTCATTGACCGGTTCAAGGTGCGGCCTGATTTGATGCAGCGCCTGGCAGAGTCTTTTGAAACCGCTTTGCAGATTGCCGGTGGACTTGCGATTGCGTCCTATATGGATGAGGGTGCCGGTGAGGATATGGTCTTTTCATCTCTGTTTGCCTGCCCCGAGTGTGGCCATAGCATCACTGAGCTGGAACCCCGCCTGTTTTCCTTTAACAATCCCGCCGGCGCCTGTAGTGCCTGCGATGGCTTGGGCATGAAGCAGTATTTCGATCAGGACAAAATCATAACAAACGGCGAAAATTCCCTGGCTGAAGGTGCCGTCAGGGGCTGGGACCGTCGCAATATTTATTATTTTCAGTTACTCAAATCCCTGGCTGATCACTATGGTTTTAAAGTTGATGTGCCATACAGCAAGCTCAGCAAAAAACATCGTGACCTGATTCTGTATGGAAGTGGCAATACCGAAATCGAATTCACGTTTATCAATGAGAAAGGCAAGACCTATATTAATCGTAAGCCCTTTGAAGGCATCCTGCCGAATATGGACCGTCGTTATCGTGAAACCGAATCACAAATGGTGCGTGAAGAACTGGCCAAGTATCTCAACTCACAGCCTTGCCCAGAGTGTGAAGGTACACGCCTGCGCCGGGATGCCCGCCACGTCCTGATCAACCGGAAAAATTTACCGGGTATTACCGCCATGACCATTGGTGAAGCAGCCGATTACTTCGACAAGCTTAACCTCTCTGGTAAAAAAGCCCAGATTGCCGAAAAAATTCTCAAGGAAATCCAGGATCGTTTGAAATTCCTGGTCGATGTCGGTCTGAATTACCTGACACTGAGCCGTTCTGCTGAAACATTATCGGGCGGAGAAGCACAGCGCATACGACTGGCAAGCCAAATAGGTGCCGGCCTGGTAGGTGTTATGTATATCCTAGATGAACCATCAATTGGTCTGCATCAGCGTGACAATGATCGTCTTCTGAATACCCTGCGTCATCTGCGGGATATTGGCAATACCGTCATTGTGGTTGAACATGACGAGGAAGCCATCCGCAGCGCCGATCATATTATAGATATCGGCCCCGGCGCAGGCGTGCATGGTGGTGAAATTGTTGCGCAGGGCTCATATCAGGATATTCAAAAATCCAAACTGTCCCTGACCGGCCAATACCTGTCGGGCAAACAGAAAATCTTAACCCCCAAACAACGAATCAAGGCTGATCCAGAGAAACAGCTTGTATTGACTGGAGCCTCCGGCAATAACCTGAAATCAGTCAGGCTCGAAATTCCGCTTGGTCTGATGACCTGCATAACTGGCGTATCGGGCTCAGGTAAATCCACCTTGATCAACAACACGCTTTATCCATTAACGGCAACAGCCTTAAATGGCGCCACAACCCTGAATGCAGCCGCCCACAAAGAGCTGTTAGGACTAGAGCTGCTGGACAAGGTTGTCGACATCAATCAAAGCCCTATTGGCAGAACTCCTCGCAGCAACCCGGCTACCTATACAGGCATATTCACACCCGTGCGGGAATTATTTGCCGCCACTCAGGAAGCCCGGGCCCGGGGTTATAAACCCGGCCGTGTGTCTTTTAATGTTAAAGGAGGGCGTTGCGAAGCCAGCCAGGGCGCGGGGGGGGGCAAAGTGGAAAATCCTTTGATGCCAGATGTATACGTTGCGTGTGATGTCTGTAAAAGCAAGCGCTATAACCGCGAAACTCTGGAGGTTCAGTACAAAGGCAAGAACATCTATGAAGTACTGGATATGACCATTGAGGATGCCCGTGAGTTTTTCGATCCGGTACCCGTGATTGCCCGCAAACTGCAAACTCTTATTGAAGTGGGTCTGTCCTATGTAAAACTGGGACAGGCTGCGACGACACTTTCCGGCGGGGAAGCGCAGCGCGTTAAACTGGCCAAGGAATTATCCAAACGCGATACCGGACAAACGCTGTATATTCTGGACGAACCAACTACCGGTCTGCATTTTCATGATATTCAGCAGTTATTGAATGTTCTGCATCGCCTGCGTGATGATGGCAATACCATCGTGGTCATTGAACATAACCTGGATGTCATCAAAACCGCCGACTGGATTGTAGATCTCGGCCCTGAGGGTGGTGATGGAGGCGGTGAAATCATTGCTACTGGCACACCCGAGCAGGCGGCTAAAATCAAACAGTCATATACCGGTCAATATCTGGCTAAAATTTTAACCACATAAGCACTTCTGATCTTCCATTCAATAGACATGCAACAAAAAAGCCCTGTGCTCATCCTGAGTACAGGGCTTTAATTCAGTTTTATTTATTGTTGCTACTATAAATTACAGAATACGAAAAATATCGTAGAAAATACCGTTGGCAAAATCACCATCGACAAGGTAACCCTGACCTACGCTTACGATATGATTTAGCCAGTCATATTTTTCGGAAGCTGTCTGGAAGCTGGGTGTGACTTTCCAGTACAGGCCATCATCACTCTGATGCATCACACCGGTATAGGTTAAGTAAATATATTCGCCATCATCAGTCATCAGGGTAATACGAACATCCAGGCCACTGTGGCCGGAAACCTGAGTCATCCAGTCAGCGCCACCGGGTAAAACTGTGCCATTCAAACCTGGTCCGGAAAAGGTGCCGCCACCAATTGGGCCAATCTGAGTGTGGCCGGCATTAACCTGTGCACCACCAAGCTGCAATGCCAGGCTCATTAAAAATTCAGATTCAAGTGAAGTCTCTTGGGCAGAAGCCAGCGGGCTTGTCAGCAAGGCGCTAACCATAATCAACACAGCACCCAGTTTTGTTAAACCAGTCATTTTAATTTTTGATATCATTGTTACTCCCATAAACATTAATATAAATGATGCGATAAATTCGCATAATATGATTTAAGATTCCTGCTGTCACCATCTGCCGGTAAGTTGAATAGACAGATTTACCAAACCCCATAGGAAATAAATAACATAAATGAATAGTATCCTACATTTAATAACAGACCCTCTGTGTGGCTGGTGCTTCGGCGCTGCACCTCTGGTGAAAGCCAGTCAGAATGTTCCCGGTTTAAGCATCAAATTACATTTTGGTGGTCTGTTTTCTGCACCCAATAACCGGGCCGCCGATGCAGCCATGCTGCGCTACATCATGCAGCATCATGAACGCATTACCCAGTTAACTGGCCAGACTCCCGGACCGGCATTAGAAGAACTATTCAACAGTGGTGATGCCATGCTGGACTCAGCCCCACCCATACACGCCCTGCTGGCTGCAGAAATGGCCGGGGGTGACTTAATGGCTTATTATCATGCGATTATAAAAGCACATTTTATGGATGGTCGCCGCATTGCAGAACCTGCAACACTAAAACAGATTGCCATTGAATGCGGCATTGTTGTGAATTTATTTCAGGAGGCTTATGAC
>JAYPJO010000133.1:0-5794 GCA_038128465.1 Gammaproteobacteria bacterium | reverse complement strand
GTTCAGGGTTCCAGCTCTCCGATGTATATATGCGCTCAATTCGCCAGCGACCGCGTTCGGTTACCAGATCAGCACCTAACAGCCCTGTAGTGGACTCTTCAACAGCCGGGTAATCACCACCAAAAACGAAACTGTGACCAACAGAAAGCTCTCCATTTACCAGGTCCAGAATATAGCTTAGATCGGTGCGGTGTTTTATAAATGGCACCAGCGGTGAATAGCGGCGATAAACATCGTCCCAGTCACGTCCATGCAGGTTGGGGTCATAAAAATAATCCCGCTCATAGCGCCAGGCTTCTTCAAACATCTGGCGCCACTCGGCCTCTCGGTCCAGGCGCATATTAAGGTCTACTACCAGCGCTGTACCGGCGTTTTCATTGGCGCCGGTATAACCACCGGGGTTGGCCGTATTTAAAACCTGCCAGCCATTGCCTTTTCTGGCCAGCATGCTGGAGCCGTCAGCGGACACTGAAATATCACTGACCCCTTGCACAAATGTCTGCGCTTCACGAGACTCCAGTGTGAATTTCTGCAGACTGGTTTGGCCATTTGCACCGGCAAAAAAATTGGCACCGGGGGCAACATCAATAGCACCAATAAAGACAGAGCCAGGAGGTCCGCTCAGAGTCAAGGTGTAATTGCGTGCCGGCATGGGTAATGCCAGTATCCTGCGTTCTATACCGGCAAAATCAATTGCTACTACTAGCTCTTCTTCCTCTGCATCCGAATCCTCTTCAGGCATGCCTTCATCGGCAGTGTTATTCTCTTCATCACTGAGTGGCTCAAACGGGGAAGCACTGTCTTCTGTCAGGTTAACAATATAGGCTGAGTACCTGGCCTGAGATGACATGGCACTGGTGCTGGCCCAGCTTGTACCCAGTGCAACATCGGTACTGGCCAGGAAATAGATATGCTGGCCGTTACGATCCCATGCAGGGGCAAAGGAATCTGCAAAAGCATCCGTGATGGGTCTAGTTTCGTTTTCCGCACGTGACCAGACTATGATCTGCCTGAATTCATTACTGCCGGTTTTTGCATAGGCCAGCCAGTTGGAATCTGGTGACCAGGTCAGTCCATTAAAGCCTCTTTCCAGGTTGTTTCCGCCAACATCGATGGTGGTAATTTCTTCACTTTCCAGATCCAGTACACGGATTCGAACATCATCATCAACAAAAGCAATCAATTGACCATCAGGAGACCAGTTTGGCTCCCAGGCCATCTTTGATTCACCGATATCTATGCTAGTAACGGGAGACAGGCCATCCTGGCCGGTGATGAGCAGACGGTAATATTCACCATTGTTATCGGAAAACCAGGCAATCTGGTCACCCAGCGGAGACCAGAGTGGTGCGCGGTCTGCAGCGTCTGAGCTTTGCGTGATATTACGGGTATCACCGTTTTCCACCGGTACAGTAAATATCTCGCCCCTGGCTGCCATGATGGCTCTTTTGCCGGAAGGAGACAGGGAAGCGCTGCTTATACTGCCACTGACATCTTCCCAACGGGTTTCAGCCCAGGGAAAATCCCCAAAAACATTGATTTCCAGACGAGTAAGGTCATTATTGTCAGGATCCAGGGTATAGAGATAGCCGTTTTGCTCAAAGGTCAGCAACTGATCATTGCCGGAGAGCTGCTTGATATCGCTGTCAGAAAAGGTTGTCAGCTGTTGCAAAGCACCCGATGAAGGTGTGTAAGCCCAGACATTCGATGTCCAGTCCCGGTCAGACAGGAAATAAATGGTATCGCCAATCCAGATAGGCTCGATATCGGTTGAGGCTTCATTGGGTAACTGGGTTTCTGAATTATCATCCAGGTCAAGAATTACCAGGGGTGTATTCTGGCCACCGCGATAATCCCGGAACTCTCCGTCACGCCGTGTCGTTCTGTCGATAATGATGCGTTCACCATCAGGCGAGAATGAGCCGTTATAGCCCCATTGGGCAGAGAGCAGGCTGGGCGCGCCTCCATTAACCGGAACAGTCCAGAGCCGGTTATATTCAATCGGTGCCGAATCACGACTGGAGGCGTACAGAACATGCTCACCGTCAGGTGTCCAGCCGCGAGTTATCACCGGTGCCGGGTGCCAGGTGAGACGGGTTGCACTGCCACCAGTGAGCGGGACCGTATAGACCGAAGCAGAGCCGGAACGGTTTGAGCTAAATGCAATGGTCTGGCCATCAGGCGAGAACTGTGGATCACTTTCCACAGCCGGGGTGCTGGTTATACGAACAGCCTGGGTCTGGCCGAGTTCACTGACCCAGATATCCCCGGCATAAACAAATGCAATATGGGTGTCACTGATACTGGGCTGGCGTAACAGCCGCGTACCCTGGGCATTGGCGGAGACAGAAACCAGAACACCACAGATAAACAGCAAGAGGGATAATTCTCGGTATTTTCTGATTGAAAAAGTGCTCAGTTGTGAAAGTCGACGGGGATATGACATTGTTTCTGCCTTGTTCATTTTCAGTACCTCTGCACAGGCTTTTTATTGTGTGGAATGATTGATTTTATTCTTCTGCCAAAAAAGGGCAATATGACAGGGTTTTAGCGAATTAGAAAGTACAGGTCTTACGAAGTCGAGGTTTGAATGAAGTTGAGTTAATGGTTACAAACGAATAATTGTTTATTGCATATCCTGGTTACCCGTTATCTGGGTCAGTGGGGTTTTGATTGCCAGATAATCCGCAAGCAGGAAGATCTCGAGGCCAAGGATGTATTTTATTTTCAGGTCAATGGCACACCAGGTAGCGATGAGGGGGCTGCATTACCACTTAAAAAAATATTCGGTTTTGGCGTGGATAAATTTGCTGCCATTGAAAACCTGACCGGCAAGCTTGCAGGTAAAACCCTGTGTTACCAGGATACTGATAATGCACAACAGCTGGTGGAAATGCCGGCTGAACTTTCCTATGGTGATAACGAGGATTATGCCAGTTTGGTCAAAAATGATGAAAAGGATTGAAGCTGGAAGAAATAGGATGGTGTCTGCTTAACCCGGCACCCTGATATCTTCAACCATGTCCTGCACTTCCTGCGGCGGTGCTGCAGTCAGATGGCATACAACAATAGCTGTCAAAAAGTTTAGCAGGGTACCAAAAGTACCAATGCCTTCCGGTGAAATACCCATCCACCAGCCTGCTGCATTATCAGCCGCCGGATTGATAAAGGTGTAGTAAATGATGTAACCGGCGGTGAAGATAATGCCAACCAGCATGCCGGAAATTGCCCCTTCCTTGTTCATGCGTTTGTAGAAAATACCCAGCACAATGGCCGGAAAAAATGATGAACTGGCCAGGCCAAAAGCAAAGGCCACCACCTCGGCAACAAAACCAGGCGGATTGATTCCAAAATAGCCGGCAATACAGACAGCAAAGAAAATAGCGATACGTGCTGAGAGTAATTCGGTCTTCTCATTGATATCGGGCATTAAATTGGATTTGAGCAAATCATGAGAAATGGCCGAAGAAATCACCAGCAGCAGACCAGCAGCAGTCGATAATGCCGCAGCCAGCCCGCCGGCGGCAACCAGGGCAATGACCCAGTTTGGCAGTTGGGCAATTTCCGGATTGGCCAGCACGATAATGTCACGATCAACCGTCAGTTCATTCGTCTGGGGATCGTCCAGGTACTGGATACGGCCATCGTTATTTTTATCTTCAAAACTGATGAGGTTGGTGGCTTCCCAGGTTTTGAACCATTCCGGCATGGCAGAGTATTCAACATTGCTCACGGTATTGATCAGGTTGGTACGTGCAAAGGCGGCAATGGTCGGTGCCGTGGTATATAAAATAGCTATAAATATCAGGGCATAAAGAGCTGATTTGCGCGCGGCTCTGACACTGGGAACCGTAAAAAAACGGATGATGACATGGGGCAGGCCGGCAGTGCCGAGCATGAGTGCAGCCGTGATAAACAATACATCCAGCTTACTGCGAATGCCTTCAGTATAGGCAGCAAAGCCCAGTTCCTGGTTCAGGCCATCCAGGCGATCCAGCAGATAACCGCCGCCAAATTCCGGTCTTAATTCTGAGCCAAAACCAAGATGAGGAATGACATTGCCCGTCAGTAACAGTGATATAAAAATAGCCGGTACCATGAAGGCAAAGATCAATACACAGTATTGAGCCACCTGGGTGTAGGTGATGCCTTTCATGCCACCCAGTACTGCATAGAAAAATACGATGGTCATGCCAATCAATACACCCATGTTGATATCCACTTCAAGGAAGCGTGAAAACACCACGCCAACGCCGCGCATCTGGCCGGCAACATAAGTGAAGGAAATAAAGAGTGCGCAGAGCAGGGCTACCATCCGGGCAGTCTGCGAGTAGTAGCGCTCACCGATAAAGTCAGGCACGGTAAATTTGCCGAAATCACGCAGGTAGGGAGCAATCAGCATGGCCAGCAGGACATAGCCACCGGTCCAGCCCATCAGGTAGACCGAGCCATCGCGTCCCATGAACGAAATAATGCCCGCCATGGAAATAAAAGAAGCTGCCGACATCCAGTCAGCCGCAGTAGCCAGGCCGTTGGCCAGAGGTGGCACGTGTGCACCGGCAATATAAAAATCACTGGTGGAAGAGGCGCGTGATTTGATGGCAATAGTGATGTACAGCAGGAAGGTTATGCCGACAAACAAGTAGGTCATCATTTGCACAGACATAGCTACTTATTCCTTATCGTTGAGGTGGTACTTTTCATCAAGCCTGTCCATGGCTTTCAGATAAATGTATACGAGGAGTATGTAGATAAAAATGGCGCCCTGTTGGGAGAGCCAGAAGCCCAGTTTGAAACCGGCAAAGCGAATGGCATCGAGTTGATCAACCAGCAGGATGCCGAGAATGAAGGACACAACACACCAGGTACCCATGAGTACCTGGAGTATGCGAACGTTTTCGCCCCAATACCCCGGGGAGTCTTTCTCATAGTGTTTCATAAGCCTCCAGAGTAATGCGTTACGTATTGTTGGTTACTAAGATTATTCAAAAAAGCGATCATAATACTAAATAGCTGTTGTTGATATGACAAATATCATATGAACTGGCATTGGTTGTTTAATCTGTATTGACAATCTTGAGCAGTGGTTTGAAGCATTTTGCATTGGCAAACACCAGTTTGTCGCTTTGCAGGCAGTCCGGATTGCCCTGGTGATCGCTGATAAGACCGCCGGCTTCCTGAACCAGCAGGATACCGGCTGCAATATCCCATTGTCTGATTCCTGACATCCAGCCAGCATCAAGACGACCACAGGCAACATAAGCCAGGTCAAGGGCCGCTGAGCCGGTGAAACGCAGACCGGCAACATTGTTTTTAAACTTTTGTTGCAGGGAGAGGGCAGCATCGTAGTGCTCATTAGCACCATAACTCATGCTCACCACGGCCTCTTTCAGGCTGGATTTATTACCAACCCTGATTCTTGTGCCATTAAGCTGGGAGCCCTGGCCGCGTGAAGCTGTAAATTCATCCTGCCGGATCGGGTCAACAATGACCGCATGTTCCACCTTGTTGTTTTTGATACAGGCCATGGAAATGCAGTAATGTGGAAAGCCCCGCATGAAATTGCGCGTGCCATCAATGGGGTCGATGATCCAGACAGTGTCCTTATCCTCTCCTTCGATACGCCCCGTTTCTTCGCCAAGAAAACTGTGTTCCGGATAGGCTTTCTGAATGGCGCTGATTAACAGCTCTTCGACCTCTTGGTCGATGTTAGTGACGAAATCATTGTGGCCTTTTTCAAATATTTTTAACCGGTCTAGGCGGTCGGAGGACTGAGCAATAATATCGGAGGCTT
>JAYPJO010000132.1:2954-5874 GCA_038128465.1 Gammaproteobacteria bacterium | reverse complement strand
TCATTATTACGATGCCTTGAGTATAAAAAATGTTTATACAGGATCCTATGAGCGCATAAATGGTGATGTAGTTGATGGCGCTTCGCTGGCAACGCTGATGCAGCAGGAAGCACCGGAACTGGCTGCTGAAATGTCTGCCAGACTTGAAACCACTGAACTGGCCATGCAGGTGCTGATAGATGAAGCCAACAGAGGTAATACATTTGATGTTCTGATCGCGAGTAATAACATGGCTGGTGAGGAGATCATTTCAACGGTGGTTGACTCCCTGATGGAAGAGACCAGAACCATTGAAGACATTATTCGTGAGTTAAACCTGCAAAATGTGAGCTTGACCGGCTCAGACAGCCTGGGCGGATTATAAATTTACATTCTGTAGTCTTTATTGACTGCAAGTTTGATCTGCTATGAATTTGCGATTCCTTTTATTAATAACCTGCAGTACCGGTGCTGTTGCTTGCCTACATAGTCATGCACAGGAAAATCCTTTTGCTGTATCACCAGAAGGCCTGGAATATCTGGCCGGGCAGGCTATATTTGAAAAGGTCTGGGTCAGTGCACCTGCTTCGACAGCTGCAAGTGATGGCCTGGGGCCTCTTTACAATGCCCGTTCCTGTTCGCAATGCCATGAACAGGCTGGCAAGGGTCGAGTGCCACAGGCACTGACACTACGAATTGACCATGAGACGTTTGGTAAACAGATTCAGGAGCGGGCAATTGCCGGTGTAGCTGCAGAAAACCGGGTAGAAATCAGATACAGCCTACGATCTGAAAGTATCACAGATACTGAAAATGTAGCCATGCATGAGCCGGAATATATATTTATGCAGGAGAGTATTGAACAGTTTTCACCTCGCCTGGCGCCCTCGTTAGCAGGTGTTGGTCTACTGGAAGCCATTCCCTGGACTGAAATACTGGAAAGGGAAGACCCTGAGGATAGCGATGGTGATGGCATTTCCGGTAGAGCAGGCACAGGTCGTTTTGGCTGGAAAGCAGAAGTAGCTGATTTAGCACAACAAACAGCTTTTGCTCTGAGCCTGGACATGGGAATCAGTTCGGCTCTGTTTCCAGCCCCTTATGGTGACTGTACCGTTCTACAGAACCAGTGCCTGGCGCAGGCTAATGGTGCATCTGGGCAGGATCATGGCCTGGAAATTGATCAGGCGGCTTTTGACACGCTGTTGAATTTTATCCGTAATATACCTGCTCCGGCTGAACAGGCAATCGATACAGCGGGCGAGGATATCTTTTCAGGAATCGGCTGTATCAAGTGCCACCAGGGCGATTACATGCAGGGAAGCTTAAGCCCTTATTCAGATATGTTACTGCATGATATGGGTGATGCACTGGCTGATAATCTGGATCAGGAGAATGCAAGGGAATGGCGTACCCCGCCATTATGGGGGCTGTCAGCCTATCAGCAGAATACTGAACAGTATTATTTACACGATGGGCGTGCCAGGAGCCTGACAGAAGCGATTTTGTGGCATGGTGGAGAAGCAGAGACTGCAAAGCAGGCTTTCAAGGCGCTTGCCCCGGCAGAGCGAATGGATTTAATCAATTTTCTACAAAGCATATAATCAGATAATGAAAGAAATTTTAACAAAATTGATGCTTACCGGGCTGTTTTCAGTCATGACCCTGCAGGTATATGCCCAGAATCTAATCACCACTGATGACGGCTGGACGGCCATAAATTTAACCGTAACTGATGAATTGGTCATACCAGCGTATCAGCGTATGGAATCACAGTCCCTGGAATTGATAGAGGCGATGGATAGCTTTTGTGAAGATATTAATGAGCAGAACCTGACTTTGCTCAAGAGTTCATATACTGAATCGATGTCATCCTGGCAGGCAATTCAGCATATTCAGTTTGGTCCAATTACTTACTTTAACTGGAACTATCGCATGCAGTACTGGCCGGATGAGCGAGGCACGGGCGGACGTCAGCTTGATGCTTTGATAACTGCCGGGGAAATAGAAATTTTAGCCAGTGAAAACTTTGCCAGACAGAGTGTTGGCATACAGGGTTTGCCAGCGCTGGAAAGATTGCTTTACAACGAAGATGCACTGAGTGAGTTCCAGAACAATGATTATTTATGCCAGTTGAGCCGTACCATTGCGAGAAATATTAATGAGATAAGTGCTGGTGTCAGGCAGCGCTGGACAGATGAATATCGAGATGTGGTTGCTGATCCCGTAGCCGATGGGTTCTATGAAGATGCTGAAGATCTCAGTATCGATTTTCTAAAAGCATTGCAGGAAGCCATTGCCAAAATAAGGGATTTAAAACTTGCACCGGTACTTGGAGAGTCTTTTGCCAGAGCGAGAATCAGGGAAGCAGAATCCTGGCGATCGGAACAATCTCTGGCCAATATAAAGATTAACCTGCCTAACCTGGAACAGCTATTTGCTGCCTATGTCACTGCATTTCATGATGAGGATGTAGCAGCTGTACTGCTTGCTTTCAACGACCTGAATGTGCAGCTTTCATCACTGCCGGATGCGTTGGCAATTGCGTTGTCTGATGAAGCGCAGTACGAGCAAATCCTGGACCTGCATACAGGAGTAGAGGCACTGCACGAAGCCCTGGAAACTGCATTAAAAAATACAGACCTGTATCTCGGCTTTAACAGTCTGGACGGTGACTAACATGTCCTTTGTAAACATACCCAGGCGTTCATTTTTAAGTATGACGGCATTGCTTGCAGCCAATCCTGGACTGGCGAGTGTGAATGCTCAGGCTGAATCCATTTTTTTGAGTGCAGCCACAGATAGCGAAGACAAACATTGGCTCAAGGCATTTACGATTGATAATGATCAAATCATAGAGCTTTACAGTCATCAGACACGGGCACGTGGCCATGATGTTGTGGTAAATAACAATGCTGATTTATTGGTTGGCGTGGCACGTCGT
>JAYPJO010000132.1:2393-2944 GCA_038128465.1 Gammaproteobacteria bacterium | reverse complement strand
ATTTAATGGTAGGTGATGTCTTAAGTGGTCGTATTCTCCAGGAACTGGATGCGCCGGATGGCAGACACTTTTATGGACATGCTGTATTTTCAGCTGATGATCGTTATTTTTATACCGCCGAAAATAATTTCAATGATCTGCAGGGTGACAGTGGGCAAATCGGTGTCTGGAAAGTTAACCAGACTACACAGGATTCCTTGCTTGAACGGGTAGATGAATATCTCAGCTTCGGTGTCGGTCCGCATGAAATTTTAATGATGCCGGACCAGCAAACTCTGGTGATTGCCAATGGCGGCATACGAACACATCCCGAATCTGGTCGGGAAAAACTCAATCTGGATTCCATGCAGCCCTCACTTGCATATATCGATAGCAAAACGGGGGAATTACTGGAACAACATTATTTACCTGCAGAATATCACCAAGCCAGTATCAGGCATATTGATATTAATGCAGAAGGACAGATCGCACTGGCCATGCAGTTTGAGGGTGAGCCTTTTTTACGTGTGCCACTGGTGGCAACACACAGACGCGGAGAAGACATCAGACTT
>JAYPJO010000132.1:0-2383 GCA_038128465.1 Gammaproteobacteria bacterium | reverse complement strand
CCCAGTATGTAGGTTCAATCCGTTATGATGACAGTGGTCAATTTTTGGTTGCGTCCTGTCCTCGTGCCAATCTGCTGACTTTCTGGAATGCACAAAACGGGGAATTTCTTAAACAGGTAAGAGCCAGGGATGCCTGTGGTGTCTGTGCTTATGAGGATGGTTTCCTATACAGTTCCGGTACTGGACAGATACGCTACTATGATTTACTGAAACAAAGTATTACTGCCTTTGACACCCATGAAAGTTTTAGCACTGCTTTTTTTTGGGATAACCATATGACGGTGATTTAAGTGCCCAGAACTTGTCTTTGTATTTTTCTTTTTATTGTTACAGCCGGCAAAATTTTCGCAGCAGATGAAGCGGATTTACAGCAAAGCAAAATGGTGGATCTCGGTGCTTCATTATTTTTTGATGTGAATCTTTCTTTGCAACGAACTCAAAGTTGCGCAACATGTCATGACCCTGCCAGAGCTTTCACAGACTGGCGTGATAGCGGAATTGGAGCTGCAGCTTCGCTGGGAGGCGATTTGAGTTCTCTTGGTAACAGGAATGCGCCGACTATTTCCTATGCAGCATATTCGCCGGATTTTCACCTGAATGAGGAAGGTGAATATGAAGGTGGTCAGTTCTGGGATGGACGCGAAGCCAATCTTGCCGGACAGGCAGGTGGGCCACCACTTAATCCGATAGAAATGGGATTTCCTGACAAGGCAGCTGTCATAGCCCGACTGCTGGAAAGCGATGTTTATGAGAATGCTTTTAAGGATCTTTTTGGTCCATATATTTTTAATGATATTGATGCAGCTTATGCGGCGATGACACAAAGTATTGCCGCTTATGAACAGACTGATTTTTTTTCACCTTTTGACTCCAAGTACGATCGTTATCTACAGGGAGAATATGAACTAAGCCGTCAAGAAGAGTTGGGGATGGCACTGTTTTTTTCTGAACAGTTTACTAATTGCAATGAATGTCATCAGTTAAGTGCACTACCCGGTGCAGAAGGAGAAATTTTTACCAGCTTTACTTATGACAATATTGGCGTACCACCTAACCTGGCATTAAGAGCCGTAAATGGTGTCAGCCCTGATCATGTTGATTATGGTTTGCTGGACAACCCACAGGTTTCCGGCCCTTCTGAAGCTGGCAAATTCAAGGTGCCAACCCTAAGAAATGTCGCTATTACTGCCCCTTATATGCATAATGGCGTGTTTCAGGATCTGGAAACGGTTATACGTTTCTATGATAAATATAACAACCGGTCCGACTCAGCGCAGATAAATCCTGAAACCGGTGAACCCTGGGGAGAACCGGAAGTAGCAGAAAATATAGCACTGGAAGAATTAGAGGCTGCACCAGCATTGGATCAGAGAAGAATTGATGCATTGGTAGCCTTTATGAAAATGTTGACCGACAGGCGTTATGAACCCCTCCTGGAAGCACTGGATTAATTAAACCAAAAAAGAAAATACTGATGCAATTTGTTGAAACAGAAATAAGCGCACGCCTGAAAAATCATGATGAGGGTATCAAGGGCAGGTATTGCACCCTGGTTGGCATTGATGAAGATGATATTACCTCTACCCGTGCTTTTTTTGATATTTACAATATTGAGGGAAACCGTCTTAGTGGAAGTAGCAACGGGGACCATGTGTTACAGAATATATTCAAGGGAGAAACCGGAAAAATATTTACCAAGGCGATTGAACATCGTCCTTTCCAGGATGCTGAATTAATTACCATGATTCAGAGTCTGGTTGCATCAGATATACCAAAAGTAGAATTTAAATATACCTCAAGAGGGGATCATTTTGCTTTTGCCAAGCCCAGTGATAGTGAAAAAGCAGCTGATAACATTCGTATTGCACATGATAAATACGCTTACTTTTTACGGATGCTGGTTAATATTGAAAAAGTAATAAACAGCCATGGCACTGTATTCAAAAAATGGAGTGGTTTTCAGGATATTGAAAAGCTGGCAAACAATATTAAAGCTCTGGAAATCATTATCCAGAATCTGGCAATGGAACCGGACGGCTCGAATATTATTCAAACATCTGGTCTGACACTAGATGATCTAGGTATACAGGTTAGTCTGGAACCAGCAGTTGCCAAAAATGCTGAAATCTCAACCACAGAAGTAAAAACGCATTGTCATTTACCTGGAAATGCAGCTGCTGAGTTTGTCCAGAGTTGTGGTTTGCAAATATATGCACAGGAAGCACTGGTTGTTGCACAATTAATTGAGTATGCAGAAGCTGTCAGAGATATAGATTCTGCATTTTATGGAGTCTTTCCAAATGTATTGCCAGCAGATGGCAATGGTTTGAGATTTTCTTTCCATAATTTTCATCATGCTTATTTGCTCAGAGAAGGTCAGGGT
>JAYPJO010000131.1:0-5896 GCA_038128465.1 Gammaproteobacteria bacterium | reverse complement strand
ATTCCACACTGGATGATTGATTCAGAGCAGTCACAAGATGCTAGTGAAGAATTTTCCCTAAGATGGCGAATTCCTTTAGAGTCTGCGCGTGGTGGAGCTCATACTGCACTTCCAGAATATGTAGACATTGTCAGGTAAAGAGTGTCGAGGAAAATATTTGCTATGTGTAGTGATACCATTTTTCTAAAGAAAGTTCTTTCTGTTCTCTTGGTTTTGTTTTTAACCCCTTTTGTCTATGGTCAAAATAACATCTCTGAAACAGAAGTTAAGTCTTTTCATATACAAGGTAGCATATGGCTTTTACAGGGAGCTGGTGGAAATGTCACCTTGCAAATTGGAGATGATGGGGTTTTAGTTGTAGATACTCAATATTCGGAGATAGCACCAAAAATATTGGAAGAAATTAACAATCTCGCACCTGGAAAAATCATTAGGTATGTTATTAACACACATGCCCATCAGGACCACACCGGAGGAAATCAAATTATCAAGGCTGCTGGCCGTTCATTTGCTATTGGAGCTGGCACCCGAGACTCGGAAGAAACATTTGGCACTGGCGCTGATGTCATAGCGCATGAAAATACTATGCTGACCATGGCGACGGCTAATCCTGAAATTCCATTTGAACTTTGGCCTACAGAAGTTTTTATCGGGGAACAATATGATTTCTTTTTTAATGGAGAAGCAGTTTTAATGTTTTATTTCGGACCCGCACATACAAATGGCGACATTATTGTTTATTTCAGGGGTTCAGAAGTAATTAGCGCAGGAGATCTTTATGTTTCAGACAGTTACCCATTTATAGATCAAAGCAATTTTGGCCATATAAATGGAATAATAGATGCCCTAAATTCAATAATAAGAATAGCTGTTCCTAGACATAATCAGGAAGGTGGTACACTGATAGTTTCCGGTCACGGTCGTATCGCTGATGAAGCAGATATTGTCGAGTACCGAGACATGATTACAATAATTCGGGATAGAGTTCAGCATTTCATCAATCAAGGCATGAGTTTGGATGAAATTCTAGAAGCGGACATTTCCAGAGATTATGACGGCAGATATGGTAACGGGTTTGTTTCGCCTGATTCATTTATTTCTGCCATTTACAATGGCTTAACTCAATAAGTATAAAGATGCAAATATCACTACAAAAAACCAAGTTGCAACTAGTGGCCTTATTGCTAGCCACAGGAACTGTATTTGGACAAACGGAAGATCAAAATTTACAGGAACGTGTTGAGCTTTCTCCAAGGGAAATGGCTCCAGTGAATCTAACCGAAGAAAACCTTGAAGGACAGTGGGTTTCAATTATTAATGAAGATTGGCTCTGGCGTATGCGAATTCCAGATAAAGGTGACTTTTCCAGTATTCCATACAATCCTCAGGGTATCCAAAAAGGACAATCCTGGGATGAAACTACATCGGGTTCTTGTTTAGCTTATGGCGCAGCAGGAATTATGCGGCAACCATTGCGTTTTAGACTTCAGTGGGAGACAGATTCGGTTCTAAAGTTAGAAACTGATTTTGGTCAACAAATTCGTAGATTTATTTTTAACAGCGAATTACCTCAAAATATTCAAAATACTTTACAAGGGTACTCCAAGGCTAGTTGGGAATATGACCAATTCCCTGACAGAGGTTTTTTTGGACTAGTAAATCCAAGAGATAATGGGCCTCAGTATGGCTCTCTCAAAGTTGAAACGAATCATTTGACTGAAGCATGGTTAAGAGCAAATGGGGCGCCAGTAAGCGAGAATGCAAAAGTGATTGAATTATTCGATTTTTTTAAAGGTCCAGATGATAGCGATTGGTTAGTCATCACAACGATTGTTCAAGACCCAACATATCTTTATGAAGATTTTGTAACCAGCTCACATTTCCGACGAGAAGCAGATAGATCTATGTGGGATCCTCGTCCATGCATGAATGATCTGCCCTAAATCAATATTCAACTTTTTATAATATATAAACGAATGCTTCTGGCCGAGATGAGACTAAAATAATGACCGCTAACGACCCTAAGCAGACTTAATAAAAAGAATCATAGATGTCATGACCAACCCATTAAGGAAATTATTTTTGATCCTTTCGAATCACCTTATCGATCCAAAGCGAAAGAAGGTGGGCAACAGAACCTGCCTAAAGCTGGTGAAAAAAACCTGAAAGAACAGGTGCAGGATTTTGAAGTCGCGATGATTCAGGATGCCCTGCAGCAGTGTCAGTTCAACCAGCGTAAAACAGCAGATTTGCTGGGGTTAAGTTATGACCAGTTAAGGGGTTATTTACGCAAGTACAGCAAGTTACTGGACGTCTGATTCTTTAACACATAAAGCTTCCCTCCGGTGATGTAAATCAAAACGTGCCGATTCCGCTTATATAAAATGAAGGCTAAGTCATTTAATTAACAGGAGAGGCTATGAGTGTTGAGCATCATAATTTATTGCATGAATTTCCAGAATATAAAGATCAGATTCATGAGTTGAAAATACACGATCATCATTTTCGTCGTTTGTTTGATGAATACCATGAGCTGACAATTGATATTGAAAAAATGGAAAATGAAGCAACGCCGGTTTCAACACTGACTGAGGAAGAAGCCAAGATGCGGCGGGTTCATTTAAAAGATGAGTTGTACGCCATGATAAAAAAGGCCGCACTTTAGGTTACATCATGTCATGATCGGATGAACTAACTATGTTGCAGTAATTTTTCTGATGCTCTTTCGATCCCCAGTCTCAAATCGATCATGAGTTTTCTTTTGTGTAGTTAGATTTATATCGGGGTTTTCTGCTGTACTTGGATTTGTCTTTGTGTACCTGGTGCTTGTTAAATTTCCGAGCATATTTGGCAACAGGATTGTGTTTTATTTTCTTGTTCATTTTTCTGAAGGGTGTCAGAGTCTTGATTCTGACACCAGAGCTAGTTATTGATAACCCTTCGCCTGTAAATTAAATAAAGTCGCATAGTGACCGTTTAAAGCTATTAGTTCCTGGTGATTTCCCTGTTCAGAAATTTCTCCATTTTCCAGTACGATAATGTGGTCGGCCATGCGTACCGTGGAAAAGCGATGGGAAATAATAATGGAAATTTTATCAGAGGTTAGTTCTCGAAAATGACTGAAAATTTCAGCTTCAGCACGGGCATCAATTGCGGCAGTTGGCTCATCCAGAATCAGGATGTCTGCTTTGGTGCGCATGAAGGCGCGTGACAGGGCAATTTTCTGCCACTGGCCGCCTGAAAGTTCCTTGCCCTGGTTGAACCAGGTGCCCAGCTGGGTATTGTAGGTTTCCGGTAGGTTCTGGATAAAACTGTCTGCCATGCCCTTGTCAGCTGCTTCACTGATCAGTTTTTCTTCATGCAGGTTACTGACATCACCGATACCAATATTTTCACCAACCAGTAACTGATAGCGCGCAAAATCCTGGAAAATCACGCCAATTTTGGCCCTTAGTTTTGCGATATCCCAGTCCCGGATATCCAACCCTTCCAGGTAAATGTTGCCTTCGGTTGGTGTATATAAACGCGTCAGTAATTTTATGAGGGTGGTTTTACCGCTACCATTTTCACCGACCAGTGCCATGCTTTCGCCTGCCCTGATATGCAGGCTCAGTTTGTTCAGGGCAGGGGTATTGGTGCCGGGATAATAAAAACTGACATTTTCAAAGCGGATACCATCTGCCGGGTTGGGTCCATGCTGTTGTTCTCCACTGACTTCGGGCACCTTGTGTTCCAGGTATTCAGTCAGGGTGGACAGGTATAAATTATCTTCATACATACCGTTGACTGACGTCAGGCTGTCGGTGACGGCATTCTGGCCCAGGCGAAACTGGGCAATATACATGGTCATCTGACCAATAGTGATCGTTGCTGCAATGGCTGCAAAGGCAACCCAGCCATAGGCAAAATAAAACGCTGCACTGGCCAGTATGCCCAGTATGAATCCCCACATGCCCCTGCGCAGCACCAGGTTGCGATCTTCTTTGTAGATTTTTTTAAATATATCGATATAGCGATCCAGAAACAGCTTGCCCAGGTCCAGCAGTTTGACTTCTTTGACGCCGTCTTCTCGGGTCAGCACCATTTCCAGATAAATTTGCATACGCCGCTCTGCAGAACGGCGACGATAAATGCGAAAAGCTTCTCCGGAAAATTTTGCTTCAGCGATAAAAGCCGGTATGCCAGCGGCGATAAGTAGCGCCACGGCATAAGGTGAAAACTGCAATAAAAAGGTGGCTATGGCTAACAAAGCAATCATGTTGCGGATCAGGTCAAAGGTTTTAATGACCAGACTCAGGGGCCGGCTGGATGCTTCACGTCGAGCACGGGTTAATTTGTCGTAAAACTCGGAATCTTCAAAGTGCGCCAGTTCCAGTGTCAGCGCTTTCTCAAGAATCATCACGTTAATTTTATTGCCAAGCAGAACCCGTAAAATGGACTGACAGACTGTATTGATACGCTGTGCTGCTGAAATCAGAATAACCAGTCCGGCCTCAACCAAAACCAGGTAAAGTACACGCATCCGAGCGTTATCCTGATTTTCGCCAGCGGCATCCAGAGCCACCACAACGGCATCGACAATGAGGCCGCCAACTGAGGCAATAGCCGCCGGTAATATGCCAGTGACGAGGGTGGAAACAGCCATGACCAGGGTCAATGCGGCACTGGTGTTCCACACCAGGTTAAGAGCAACACGACTGTATTTAAAAACCGAAAGAAACTTTTCCAGGCGGTCTGTTGGAATATCTGCTGACAAAAAGTGACCTGATTAAACTTTTGACTGACGCATGATTGTTAAGCATAGCATTTTGCTGTTAAGTTGTAGCGCATGAAAACTACCCTCATTATCTTGCTGGTCTTTGCTCTGGCAGTCGTCCTGAGCCAGTTTGATTTATCCCTGAAAGATAACAGTCTGATTGTGCGCTACGTGCAGCCTTTCATGTATGAAACCCTTGAATCCGGACTGGATGTTATCAATACGAATGACACGCCCGAAGCACTGGCTTTAACAGAAGGCAACCAGGATCTGGAAGTCGCTGAGCTCAGAAGGGTAATTGATGGTGATACGCTTGACGTTTTCATAAATGGCGAAGTCGAGCGGGTAAGATATATCGGTGCCAATACCCCGGAATTTGGTGAACCCTGTTATCAGCAAGCCAGTCTTGCAAACC
The DNA here is from genome assembly GCA_038128465.1 of Gammaproteobacteria bacterium. GTDB lineage: Bacteria > Pseudomonadota > Gammaproteobacteria > Pseudomonadales > Pseudohongiellaceae > UBA5109. Next base: position 725 of record JAYPJO010000131.1, on the reverse strand, counting down.
GGCGCCTGGTTGAAGGCAGGGAATTGACCCTGGGCCGTGATAATACTGATCGTGATCCCAATGGCCGCTTATTGCGTTATGTCTATGCCGGTGGTGTGCTGGTGGAAAGGCAGTTAATTGCCGAGGGCTTTGCCGAAGTCGTTCGTTATCGCTCCGATGATAAGTACTATGATGAGTTTGTTGCCCTGGAACAGTCTGCGGCCGAACAGGGTCTGGGGTGTCATATCACCGGCATTTTTGATGATGGTTCACTGGTGCGTTAAGCAAAAAAAAGGCCGGGGGGATGTGCCCGGCCTTCAAAAGTGACGTCATTTTTAATCCAGTTTATTCAGAGTTGGTAACTGATGGCTGTCTGCAACAGTTGTTCACCTGAACTGCAATTGGCCACATCAGCATAGTCAAGCACATACACCTGATCCTGGTCAGGCTTCAACGTTTTGCATTACCAGCTGACATGCTCGTCATTCTGCAATGAGCGCAGGGTGTTGCCGTAATCACACAGGGTTGAAAAAATCAGAGATCTTGCTGTTTCATTCCGGGCGGCAATTTCGGCATCACGCTCATCCCGAAAAGACTGGATGGTGCTTCTGTACTCCTCAGTCAGCTGATCCAGTTCGGCTCTTTCACTGTCGATTTCAGCCTGTAACTGCTCAATGCGGGCTTCGATTTGAGCAGTGTCATTATCATTATCCTCATCGCGCAGTTCACGCTGCAATTCACGCATG
>JAYPJO010000130.1:0-5946 GCA_038128465.1 Gammaproteobacteria bacterium | reverse complement strand
TATGCAGCGGACTGCAACTCCGTGTACGCCGGTTCGATTCCGACTCCAGCCTCCAATGCCTGGGTGGCGAAATTGGTAGACGCAAGGGACTTAAAATCCCTCGGTAGAAATACCGTGCCGGTTCGATTCCGGCCCCAGGCACCATTCACTATTCCAATTGAATATTACAAATTCCGGCACCCTAATTACCGAATTTAACATTCAAAAATGAGCTACGTAGCTCAAGTATCCATATATTGAACTTAGTATAGGTTTGAAATAGGTTAAATATTATATATTTCATGACGTGCCCCCCTAAAACGAGTCCAGTATTTAAGTTAGAAATTAACTTAAACTACTGACTGAGGAGGTCACTCATGGCAAGAAAACGTTATTCCGCAGAATAAATCATCAAGATCCTGCGTCTTATTGAAATTGACATAGGCCAAGGTCGCATCACAGGGCAAGCTTGTAAGATGGCCGGCATCACTGAACAAACCTACTACCGCTGGCGTAAGTAATATGGCGGCCTGGAAATCAACCAGGCTCAACGCCTCAAGAAACTTGAACAGGAAAATGCCCGTTTGAAGAAAATGGTGGCGGACCTTTCCCTGGATAAGGATATTTTGAATGAAGCCCTGAAGGTGGTTTTATAAATTTAGAGGGGAATAAAATCTGATATATCATATGGCTTTTACAAAAGTGGCTGAAGCAAATGTTATTCATGGCACAGTGTATAAGTAAACAGCAAGAAATTAAATCCAGCTTTGCTTTAATTTTACTGGTTTGTTATCTCGCCATTGCAAGCCCGGCATCTTACGCTCAAACAACGCTAGATAATGTGACTCACAAGGATGTTGTCTATGCCAGTGCTGGCGACCTGGATTTGACACTGGATTTATATTTGCCACAAGCGGCTGAAAACCCGCCTTTGCTTATCTTCGTGCATGGGGGGCAGTGGCGCCGTTTTGATAAAACCAGAAACGTGCCTCTTATGTTTGTGGATCAAGGTTATGCACTGGCGAGTGTGGACTTCAGGCAATCCACTGTGGCGAGGTTTCCGGCGCAGATTCATGATATTAAAGCTGCTGTTCGTTTTTTACGGGCTAATGCCTGTGAATATGGCTATGAAGCTGAGAATATTGCGATTGCAGGAAATTCTTCAGGTGGGCATCTGGCAAGCCTGGTGGGTGTCAGCAATGGTCATGCCGGGTTGGAGGGAAACTTAGGAGATTATCCTGACATTTCTTCAGATGTGCAGGCTGTACTCAGTTACTTTGGCGCTCATGATTTGACGTCCATTTTGGGGCAATCAACTGAGTTTGGTCTCAGTGTGCGCATACCAGCTCTGGAATTATTGCTTGGCAGTCAGCCAGAAGAGAATCCGGGATTGGCGGAGCTGGCCAGCCCGGTAAGTCATGTGGATGCCAATGATCCACCAATGCTGTTACTGCATGGTGATGAAGATATCCAGATGCCTATTGCGCAAAGCTATCAGATGCAAGCTGTCTATCAGGCACTGGGTCTGGATGTGTATCTGGATGTGGTGCAGGGCGCCGGGCATGGCGGTAATGGCTTTTATACTCCTGAACATCTTCAGTACGCCATCGATTTTTTAGAGCGAACCATAGCCAATTAAGTTTTGTTCACTCTTCGCTTAGTTTAGTTTAAAGATAGGCCTTGTTTGGATTTGTATTATTCCCAGGATGCTGCATAATCAGCTCCGCTTTTTTATTTTCCTTTGAGTTCAGAATTACATGTGGTTTAAAAATATCCGGATATTTTGTCTTACCCATGACTTTGATTTGCCCTTTGCAGAACTGGAGTCCCAACTCGCCGAAAACGCCTTTATTCCCTGTGCCAATTATGAAAAGTCCCGTATTGGCTGGATCAGTCCGCTGGGCGATGCTGCACCCACACTCGAAGAAGGGCAGGAGCCTCCACTGACACATATAGTGGGTGATTACATTATGCTATGTGCGCAAAAGCAGGAGCGCTTGCTACCGGCTTCAGTGGTGCGTGAAGCGACAGCAGAGAAAGTCGCTGAAATAGAAGCCCGGCAGGACCGTAAGGTCTATCGCAAGGAAAAAAGGGAGATACAAGACAATATGTATGCAGCCTTATTGCCGCGTGCTTTTACGCGTTCCGCCCGCACCTATGCCTATATATCGCGCGCAGACAATCTGCTGGTTGTCGATGCCGTGAGCGCTGCCAAAGCAGAAGAATTTATCAATCTGCTGCGAGATACACTGGGCTCTTTTCCACTTGCTATACCCGAGAGCAAGCGCGCACCCAGTGATGTCATGACGCGCTGGCTACTTGAACAAAAAGCGAGTGAAAAGTTTGAAATAAACAATGATTGTGAATTGTTTAATCCACTGGATGCAAGTAATGTTGTCAGACTCAAGGGCCAGGATCTTATCGGAGATGAAATTAAAGCCCACCTGGAAGCAGGTAAGCGTGCCAGGCAATTAAGTGTAATCTGGAATAATGTATTGCGTTGTAACATTCTGGAGGATCTGAGCCTTAAACGCCTGCAGTTTGAAGATATAAAAGAAGAATCAGCCAATTTTGAAGACGAAAGCCCGGCGCAAAAGTTTGACCAGGAATTTGTATTGATGACGCTGGAGCTAAGTGCGTTCTTTAAATCTTTTTTTGCTGCGTTTGGTGGCTTGGAAGATTCTAAAAATATCAGGTGACTACCGGTAACAACAAAAAATCAACATTTATTTCTTATAAAGAATATATTAATTAATAAGATAAATAAATTACTTAAAGGAAAATATAATGAAAGAGGAATCATCCTATACACCACCTAAAGTTTGGGTATGGGAAACTGCAGATGATGAGCAGGGTGGTCGCTTTGCCAGTATCAACCGCCCAATAGCCGGTGCAACGCATGACAGGGAATTGCCCGTTGGCAAGCATCCTTTACAGCTTTATTCGCTGGCAACCCCCAATGGTGTGAAAGTTACCGTTATGCTGGAAGAGTTGCTGGCACTGGGGCACAGTGGCGCTGAATATGATGCCTGGCTGATTAATATCCTGGAGGGAGATCAGTTCGGCAGTGGGTTTGTCGATATCAACCCCAATTCCAAGATACCTGCTATGCTTGATACCAGTACTGAACCATCAACCAGACTGTTCGAATCAGGTTCGATTCTCCTGTATCTCGCCGAAAAATTTAATGCCCTTATTCCGGCTGACCCGGCCCAGCGGGTGAAATGCATGAACTGGCTGTTCTGGCAGATGGGCGCAGCACCTTATCTGGGTGGTGGATTCGGCCACTTTTATGCCTATGCGCCAGTTAAAATCAAGTACTGTATTGATCGCTTTGCTATGGAAGTGAAACGACAACTAGACTTACTGGATAAACACCTGGCTGCTAACCAGTACATGTGTGGTGATGAATATACTATTGCTGATATAGCCATCTGGCCCTGGTATAGCGTTGTTGCCAACGGCGAGGCCTATGAGGCAGGCGAGTTTCTGGATGTGCCGTCCTATCAGCATCTGCAGCGATGGGTTAAGGAAATAGGACAACGCGAAGCGGTCATCAGGGGGCGCAAGGTTAACCGGTCTTTTGGTCCGCTTGAAGATCAGCTACATGAACGACACGATGCCAGCGACTTTGATACCAATACCCAGGATAAATTAAACCCAGAAGCTGCCTCTGAATAATTGATGATCGTGCTAACTGATTCGTATTTAACGTTGCTTATTGTCATCCTGGTGATTAGTGTTATCGCGAGATTTATTCAAAAATCGGAAACCGCCACTTAATAACCAGAGCAGTGCCATCAGCAGAACCAGGACATAGAGCACTTTTATGGTCTGCTCATCATTCAGAAAAGAATTAATATTTCTAAGAAACTGTCCCATATTCACAGGATAAGAGCAAACTGATTTTCTGGCTAATAAATACCGGAGTCAGTTATGCGAATTCATTTATCAATTCTATTTAGTTTAAGCGTGATGATTGTTAGCCCAGCATCGCTATATGCTCAGGATATTCAGAATTGGGAAATATCGATTCTGGATCAAAATCAGCGTGTACAGTCCACTGCAACGATGCAATGTCTCATCGGAGGGGCCTGTGACGCCAGTTCCTGGCATATTTTAACCATGGCTGAATTTGGCTGCGATTATAAACTGGATTTTTCAGTGCAGTTTTCAGGAGATGCTGTGCGGCTGTTATTATTCAAGACCACATTCGATACGACCTGTAGTACTGATAATTTAAGATTACTTTTTGCAACAGGCAGCGGTTATGCTGATAGGCCATATCCAACAGCAAACACTGCCAGCGGGGAAGTTGATATAGGGTTTGAGATGCAGGTCAGGGGAGTAGATGGCAGAACAATCACACATAGCAGCACTGGAACTACCCGCTGGGAAGCCAGACGTTTATAGCTCATGATCATAGTTAATCAGGGTTCAAACTGTTACTTGTTTGCCGTGTTGCTATAGTCAATAATCTTTCGCCAAAAGTAGCTATTCATAATGCGTAAAATTAAATTATAAATACTTTAAGGTTGTTATATGAATTTCAGACATTTTTACACTTTCGTTTTAATCCTGATCTCTGGCAGCATCTTGAGTAACTCCTTGCAAGCGCAGGATTTTTCAGGTGTTCAGATAAACAGTGTAGCTATCAGTAATAACTTTCACGTGCTTTATGGTGCCGGTGGCAATATCGGTGTCTTTGTTGCTGATGATGGTCTGATCATGATTGACAGCCAGTTTGCCCCCCTGTCTGAACGTATCACTGCTACCGTGGACAATATCAGCGGCGCGCCCGTTAAATTTGTGATCAATACCCACTGGCACGGAGATCATACCGGGGGTAATGGCAATTTTGCCGCCGACGGCGCAGTCATCGTTGCCCATGAGTATGTAAAGCGCCGCATGAGCATGGAAGTGTTTCTGCCACTTTATAACAGCCGTGCCATGCCATCACCCATAGGCGCCTTACCCACGGTTACCTTTACCAGTGATATCAGTTTTAATGCCGGCAATGAAACTCTCACTGCCAGGCATGTACCCAATGCACACACCGATACGGATGCCTATGTTCATCTGGAAAATGCCAATATTATTCACATGGGCGATTTACTCTGGACCGGCTCCTATCCACGCATTGATGTGCAGCATGGTGGCGGGTCTGTGCAGGGCTATATTGATGCGGTAGCACAGGCCTTGGCGTTGGCAGATGGTGACACCCAGTTCATCTCAGGTCATGGTGCCATTCCTGAAAAAGGAACAGCCTATGTGGAACAGTATCTCGCCATGCTGCGCGCAGTCAGCAGCCGGGTCGCCGGCATGATGGCTGATGGCCTGTCGCTACAACAAATTATTGCCGCACGCCCGACCGCTGATTTTGATGCTGATTTTCTTGGCGAAAACCCTTATATCGATGCTGACATGTTTACCCGGATTGTCCATATCAGCTTAAATAAACAATAAATGGATAACATCATGAAAAAACTACTACTACACAATAAATCTGTCCCGTTGATGAGCTTGCTGATCCTGTTGACTGTCGTTCTGACAGGTATTCAGACCCTGAATGCACAAAGCCAGTCTGAACTGGATGCCAATAAACAGCTGCTGCTGGATTTCTTCAGTTTTGAAGGCAGTGATATTGAACGCATGGAGCAATTCATGGCAGAGGATTATGTGCAACATAACCCAAGGTTTCTGGCTATGGACAAATTTACCGGTGCAAGTGGAAACCGGGCCTGGGTTGAAGCACGGATCGAAGCCCGTGAAAGGGGTGGTATCCCTCTGGTTGATCTGGGTGGCATCCGTCTCTCCAACCCCATTATCGTGATGGCAGAAGGTGATCTGATCACGGCCATTTACAAAGGCGATCTGCCGGATCCGGATAATCCCGGCGAAACCTATGAAGCCTTTGCCTTTGAAACCTTCCGTGTGCGCGATGGTAAATTCACCGAACACTGGGAC
>JAYPJO010000129.1:706-6009 GCA_038128465.1 Gammaproteobacteria bacterium | reverse complement strand
GCTATATACGGTAAAGCCTCACGCTGTGGCTGCTGACCGAAGAAACCGATAAAAGGTGCACGACCTGTTGGGACATTCGGGTTATGTTGCATGTAGTCCTCGGCCATATAGCTCATTGCAGCATCCATATCCCTTGCTACCAGTACTTCACGCCAGAAATCATAAACCAGTCGTTTGTCAGCGGCATCTTGAGGATTTGAATCCATCAACCATGCTTGCTGCTGGTTTGCTGGAATGACTTCTACGGGTAATTGAGCAAAAACCGAGGTACTGAACAGTCCCAGCAGCATAATTGCGAATAGTTTTTTCATTGTAATCTCCTGATCTGAAAACTTGTTAAAGCATTAATTTGCCGGACGATTATAGGCAGCACCTAGCGCGATATTCAAGCTTGGCAGCCAGGCAATATTGCAGGAAATGATGAAATTGCTAAATTCGGCCAGACAAAAAAAAGAAGGAGGCGATGGCCTCCTTCTTTCATTACAACTGTATTATGAAAAATCAGCGTTCGTTACCGGGTGGTATGCCGTCGCCGATGCGTTCCTCATAGGTCATATTCTCCATGCGCCATTCATACACAGTATCCATGTATTCAGGCATCATGGTAATCCCACCACCACGGCCAGCCTCATAAGGAATACCATTTTCCTCAGCAAACTCTACCGGTGCGGGATTCTGGCCAGGCAAATAATGCGGTATTTCACCTTCGTCCCGTTGAATCTCAGTCGCATAGCGGCAGGGGTAGGGGGCCATAGTACTTTGCTGCCTGGCAGAAAAACCATTGGTTTTGATAAAGACATCATCTAGATAAACGGGATCAGTAATCATCATGACATGGGTCATGACATCACCGTGTGGAATGAAATATTCCAGCATGGTTGCCTGGTCGCTGAAAGCCAGTCCATTTCGACGCATCCAGCTGTTTTTGATATGGGTAGTTTCTACAACCAGCGTTTCCCCTTCAAAGTGCCCGGTTGAAAAGCCGCCCCAGGTATGTGGATACATTTCATCAGGATGCTCGCGGCCATCCATCCAGATAGTACGTTTTTGCGCCTGCCATGAAATATGTGTGCGAATTGCGGTTAATTGCTGGGTTTCCTCATTAATAACCTGCCAGACTCTTAAATTGCCCACGCCTCTGAAACCATAGGTGGACGGATGTGGTTTACATTGATGCTCAGGAACCGTTAACAGGCTTGCAGTCCAGGTATCTGCTCTTTGTCTGGCGGCATCATTAATGGGCAAACCGGCATAGTCACCTGCCATTGGGCCGGGGCCACGTTCCAGCCTGTCTTCATGCATGATCGGGTTCCAGTGGCCGTAGATATCAGCCTGGGCAACACCGCTTGTTAGCAGCCCCAGGGTCAGCACACCAAGCATCTTGTTAAGTGAAAGGCGCATAATTTACCTCGATATTGTTTTTATAGGTCGTTGCCATCTGAATATAACATGCAATTTCTGCTTTTTTAAAGATAAAACTGATGCTTTGGATAGGTTTCACAATAGCTGCAATTTCATAGAATTATCTGATTTCAGCATCCTGACTGGTGGATAGAACTTAAACAGGCATTGCTATAGTCAATCAGGTAAGCTAAGCGCATGGAGTCAGTTGAAATAGTCCTTAACAATCACGCCGAAGCAGTCATGGTATTGATAGTAATTGCGCTGGTGATGTTTACCAACAATAAACTGCCTATGGAAACATCCAGCCTGTTTATTCTGGTGATCCTGACGGTGGGTTTTTATATTTTTCCGTTTACTCATGATGGAGTCGAACTGGATCCGCTCGAGTTTTATTCCGGTTTTGGCCATGAAGCACTTGTCGCTGTTACTACTCTTATTGTCATAGGCCATGGATTGTCTCGCACGGGCGCATTAGAACCGATTGGCAGAATACTGGCTAAACTGTGGAACGTTGCTCCTGCCCTTTCCTTTTTGTTAACACTGCTGACTGGAGCGGTGCTGAGTGCTTTTGTCAATAATGTTCCTATTGTCATCATACTGCTACCTATACTGATGAGCGTTTCATTGCGGACAGGATCATCACCTTCTGGGATTCTGATGCCAATGGGATTTGCCACCCTGATTGGTGGGATGGGAACAACAATCGGGACTTCAACCAATCTGCTGGTGGTATCAGTTGCCGTGAGCATGGGTATGCGAGAATTTTCCATGTTTGAGTTTCTGTTGCCTGTCGCTTTGAGCAGCGCAATTGCAATTCTCTATTTGTGGTTGATAGCGCCACTTCTACTGCCTAAACGTCAGGCAGATTTATATGATGCTGCCCCGCGAATTTTTTTCAGCGGCTCTGCATGTCACTGAAGACAGTAAGGTGAATGGTCAGACCATGGAAGAAGTACTGAAATTGACTGATGAACAAATAAAAGTGAACTTCATCCGTCGGGGTGGAGATGATTTACTGTCTCAGCCACAAACAGGTACGAAATTATATCCCGGAGATCAGTTGTTGGTGAAAGATACAGCTGAAAATCTGAAAGCCTTTGAAAAGCAATTGGGTATGGTTTTATATGCCAGTGATAAACCTGTTGATGAAGATCACCCCTTAAAAGCGGATGATCAGCAACTGGCTGAACTGATTGTGACGCAAGGCTCTGCTCTGGAAAGAATCTCACTGGCGCGCAGCCGTTTTGCAGATCGTTATCAGTTAATAACGCTGGCAATACATCGTGGTGGTTTATATGGCCGTAACATGGTTTCAGATATCAGCAATACGAATCTTCAGGTAGGGGATGTATTACTGGTTCAGGGAGACAGTGAAAAAATAGCTGAAATGAAAAAAAAGGTGATGTTGTAGTGCTTGATTCTGCTGCCGAGATTCCACACAGCAATAAAGCACCCTATGCTCTAACAATAATGATTGCAGTTGTAGCTGTTGCTGCTTTGGGTATTTTGCCCATTGCAGTTTCATCCGTAGCGGGTGTTCTATTACTGGCAGTAACCAAATGCCTGGGCTGGAAAGAAATGGCGCAGGCACTCAATGCTCAGATAATTTTGATTGTCGCTGCCAGTCTGGCATTGGGCGCAGCTTTGCTGGAAACCGGCGCTGCTGATGCACTGGCCGCAGGTTTTGTAATTTTGACCAGGGAAAGTCCGGTACCTCTGCAATTAAGCGGATTGATGTTATTTATGTTCCTGATGAGACAATTTGGTGAAAAAAATTTGCATCTACATTTGCCATATGGGTATCAGTCTTTACTTTTATGTAAGAGCTTGTGAGCATGTTGTTCCCAGTGCTGGCCATCAAACTGAGAAATGGAAACTGATTCTGGCTTTGTGTCCAGACAATTAACATTGATGTCAATTCCGTCAGGATTTGAACGTGGTATATAAAATGGTTTGATGCCACATATTTTACAAAAAGTATGCTTGGCAACACCCGTATTAAATCGATAACTGGTAAGCTGATCTTCGCCCTGCAAAAGTTTAAATTTACTCAATGGTACGATTAAATGCAGAAATCCTGACTTGCTGCAAATTGAGCAATTGCATTGTTCAGCTTCGATATCATTCTCAGACTCGACTTTAAATTTGATGGCACCACAATGGCAGCTACCCTGGTAAATCAAAGTTTTCTCCAAAACGATAGTTAATGTTCAATTGGGAACAATCAGAAACTTTTTAAAAACTAACTATCAGTATTCGGTAATCTCCAGTTCATCCATTTCCAGGATAACCCGCAAAAAATTAAAGCCACTTAAAATTATTTCACCCTTATACCGGTATTCGCCATTACTGGAAAAGTCAAACTCATATACACGGCACAGTCTGCGATTTTTTTTATCAGTTTTTTCAAGCCGTAATCCCTTAAAAACCAGGGTCTGATCCAGTAACTGCACATTGCGGTCCTGGCAATAGGCTTTGGCATTGCGAACAGCAAAAGTCTTTTGCTCACTGATGCGCCACCAGTACATGATCAGCAGCACAAAAACAAAAAATAAAATTACATCGTATATATCATACATCTGCAGTAAAAAGGTCTGCCTGAAATCGCTTGATACGTAACAGGTAGATCAGGCCCAGCAAAACAAAACAGAAAATAACTATCGGCCAGCTTCCCCAGTAGGAAAAGGGCGTTCTGCCCTGGAACACAGGGACAGTGCTTTCCAGTGTGGTAATTTCAAACTGTTCTGCCTGGTTAATAATCTGACCACGTTCATTAATAAAAGCGGTTACACCATTGCTGGTTGCCCTGACCATGTAGCGTCCATTTTCCAGTGCACGCATAGCTGCCATCTGCAGATGTTGCAGTGGACCAAAAGATGCACCAAACCAGGTGTCATTGCTGATAGTGACCAGAAAATCTGCTTCATGCGCCTGTCGACGAACAAAGTCCGGATATACAACTTCATAACAGATATAGGTTGCCAGAGAAAAACCGGATGCCGCCAGTAAGGGCTGATTATCCGGACCGGAAGATAACGAAGACATTGGCAGGGAAAAAATTTGCAGAACAGAGTTCATGATACCTGCCAGGGGGACATATTCGCCAAAAGGCACCAGTTTCTGCTTAAGATAAACTCCTGAAGCACGGTTTCCCAGTGCTGTTGCACTGTTGTAGATTCTATTGTCTTCACGATACAGAATACCGGTCACCAGTGCACTGTCATTATCACGCGCTATCCTGTCAAAAAAGGCCAGCTCACTGCTGGCGCGCTGATAAATCAAGGGAACCGCTGTTTCTGGCCAGATGACTATGTCATTTTCCCAGAGCGCGGTGCTGAGGCCAGTATATAAATTGAGGCCTTCGCCAATATATGCCGGATTAAACTTCAGGTTCTGATCAATATTGGCCTGCACCAGCGCTACCTCTGCACGCCGACCCATATCTTCTTCTACCCAGGTCATTGAACCCAGCAAGGACATAACCACGCCAAAAATTGCAAAGACAATTCCATAGGGCAGCAAGCGACGCGAATTCCAATGTTTTTCCCTGCGCCAGATCATGTGCATTTCAAACAGCATGCCACTGAGCAGGGCAACCATGAAGCTGATGCCCATCACGCCGAGAACCGGGGCCAGATTTGCCAGCAGGGAATCCAGATGGGCATAGCCCAGATATAACCAGGGAAAGCCAGTTAACAACCAGCTTCTTACCCACTCAAAAATAACCCAGCAGGCAGCAAAACCAAGTGCTTTATGCAGGCCTGAAAAACAGCGTTGATAAATCCAGCATTGCAGTGCAAACAGCAGCGCCAGTCCGGCGACAAATAAAAATGTCAGGAATGCTGCAAAACTGCCCGATGCATTACCATAGACATTTATGCTGACATACACCCAGGAGG
>JAYPJO010000129.1:0-667 GCA_038128465.1 Gammaproteobacteria bacterium | reverse complement strand
CCATATAACCAGCCAATTAATAAAGACTGCCTTGGGTTAATGTTTTCCAGCGCCAGAAGTAAAAAAAAGACCGACACAAAACCCGCAGGCCAGAAATCAATAGGGCTAAAGGAAAGTGGAGCAATGGCGCCTGCCAGGAGCGCAAGCATATGAGGCTGAAAGCGCTTTAGTTTATTCCTCAGCAGGCTCATCACTAAAATTCATAGCCAGACTGGAGCTGACTTCAATCAATCTGATCTGCCTGCCATCAGCATTCAGGATAGTAAATACGTAAGGTCCGATTCCTATGCGATCATTACGGGCCGGAACATGCCCAAACTGATTGAGCAGCACACCACCGATTGTGCCCATCTCCTCACTGCTCAAATTACTGTGGAAGTAGGCGTTAAAAATATCCAATGGGGTAATGGCTTTGACGATATAACTTTCACCATCGATGGATTTAATGTATTCCATGTCATCCACGTCATATTCGTCTTCAATTTCACCAACGATCTGCTCCAGGATATCTTCAATAGTCACGGCACCTGACAATCCGCCATATTCATCGACAACTATAGCCATATGATTGCGATTTTCACGGAATTCCTTGAGCAGTACGTTCAGGCGTTTATATTCAGGGATAAATTTTACCGGACGCACCAGTTCTTTGATGCTGAACAGCTTA
>JAYPJO010000128.1:4293-6010 GCA_038128465.1 Gammaproteobacteria bacterium | reverse complement strand
GGCTGAATTCATGTGTTTTTTATCTATACAGACTGGCTTTAATTGGCTTCGCCAGATGGATTCCATTCTGACCAGCCATTCGGCATCAAGAATATCCTGTTGTTTTTCAGTTGTTAAACGCAGACTTTCATGAATGAGTTCCCCAATTTTTTTCTCCAACAGATGTTCATGTGGGGTTGCAGGTATTGTTAATTCAACACCTTTATTGAGCAGTATCGCTTGCTGCTGCCCTATGGCGTTATGTTTTAGTCGGGGTAGTTTTATAACTGCATCATTCTGCAATTTATCTGAAAATTTAGGAGTGGTCACGTTTGTCGTAGTAAACAGACTTTCATTGCTTGATAACGTAGGCCAGATACTGGCAAGCAAAGATAATTTTGCAGGGGGGGTATAGCTTTCATTTTTACATTTCACTCCAGCAAATAAAAAAGCCTGCCGTTTAGCGCGGGTAATGGCGATGTATAATAAACGGGTGTTTTCCAGTGTTGAGCGAAGATCTTCTTCTTTTTTAAGATACTGGTAGGTGGGGTTATCTGCTTCTCCAGATGCGTTCAGAGGAGCCAGTAAAAGTTTACTGTCACTACTGATGCTATTGTATTCGTGCCAGAGGAATAATGCTTTCTGGTTACTACGAGGTTCACGGTCGAGGCCAGGAATCAGCACATAGTCAAACTCCAGGCCCTTTGCTTTGTGAATGGTCATGATATGCAACGATGCTGAATTGTCATGATAGGCGTTCAGGTAGGTTGTACTGCATTTTTTTTCGAAAGCATGGATATCCCTGATCTCTCCGGAAACGGTTTCTGATGCTAGCAAGAGAAAAAAACGTTCAATGTATTTCAGATCATGATGGCTGCTCAGGGACGCTGGCCCACCAAGCTGTATCCAGCAATATTCCAACCAGTTTCGTACAGGCATGCTTAAACGCAAGCTACGAAATTTTATCAAAATGGGAATTACTAATTGCAGTCGATTTTGTGCATCAGGACTTAATAAAGAAATATCGTGACAGCTTTTTAAAGTCTGCCAGAAACTCAATTCATTTTGTTCCGCATATGCTTCCAGATAATGAATATCCTTGAGACTCAAGCCGATAAAAGGTGTTCGCATCAGGGCGAGGAGGGCAGTCTTGTCTGCAAGATTAGTTAATGCCCGTAACAAACTTAGCAAATCTGAAACTGCGGATATTGAATTTAATGGATCAATGTCGTTGGCATTCCAGGGTATGTTGGCTTGTTTTAATAAAGGAATGATCTCGCTTAAATGGCTACGGGTTCTGACCAGGATGGCAATTGAAACATTTGTCTCACTAAGCAGTTTTTTCACCTGCTTCATTACAAGTTCAGCCTCATTTTGCCGTACAGCTCCTTTGTGTTTTGGTTCCGCGTTATCGCCAATCAGCAAGGTGGTGCTAACACCGGAATTTTCAGTATCGTTCAAGGCATGGCTGTCAGTATAGGCAACAGCACCGTGGTTGATATTGTCTTGTTGCGGGAAAGAATCCTTGAATACAGTATTGACCCATGCGACCAGCTTGTTACTGCTGCGAAAATTAACCTGCAACTGCAGACTATTCAGGTTTATATTACCGATACCTTCATCGCGAGCTTTTAAAAACAAGCCCACATTGGCATTGCGAAAACTATAGCAGGATTGCATGCCGTCGCCGACGATAAACAGACTGCGGCTTTCATTTGCCTGCCAGTTAGTAGTAAGT
>JAYPJO010000128.1:2939-4283 GCA_038128465.1 Gammaproteobacteria bacterium | reverse complement strand
GTAGTAAGTCGTTCCCATAGTTTAATCTGCTGCAGGGAGGTGTCCTGAAATTCATCAACCAGGATGTGATTGATTCTACTGTCCAGTCGCAATGAAATATCACTGCTGCTATGAGTAAAGTCCAGTGCCTGTATGGCACTGGCACTAACATGTATATAGTCAGCAATGTTATTCTGGTTGAGTGATATGTTTAATTCTGAGACTGCATCAATAAGCACTTCCGTTAATGCTTCAATAAAACTCCATTCATCAGTCTTGTATTCAGTAGCTGGTAATATTTGCAGATCCTGCAAAACCTGCAGGCTGCCATTAAGCTCCTTGATGCGAGCCAGTAAATCCATATAAGTCTGCTTGTTGTTTTCAAACAGGGCTTTTTCTTCCGCATTTTTTGCGCTGGATTTTGCCGGAAAACCCTCTTTGGCTGTAATTATTTTTCTGAATTCACCAGCTTTGGTCAGAAACAGATCGGTTATTTTTGACCAAAATGGAATGCTATCGATACCCGCATCTGGAAAAGCAGTTTTATCTTGCAGACCAGGCAATGGATTGACATGCTGCTTGGATAGGTTGGTGGTGGCATAATCCAGCAGGTTTAGGATTTCTGCTGCATAAGGATACAAACAATCATATGCCTGTTGTTGTGCATCCAGTATAACTTTTTGTAAATTTGCACTGAGTTCATAACGCAGCTGTTTTTGTTGAAAACGTAAAATATGTCCCAGCCATTGGTCCCTCTTGTAAAGCAAGTCAACTAGTAACCTTCTGGCGCGGCTGAGATTATTGTCCAGATGTGTCAGAAAAATTGTCAGTTTTTTGCCAATCGGCGTATCACTTTCCAGCTTCTCCAGAGTCTGTTCAATAACCTGCTGAAACACTGGCTCCATATTCTCAATAATGCTTACCTGGCCACCGAGACCACTAACAACTGGTAACTGGGCACATATAGCAGCATTGAAAGAGTCAATAGTTTTAATCTGAAGTCTTTGTGGATTATCCAGCAGATGCCATTGTCGCTTATGGTTTTGTTCAAGTGCCAGATTCACAAGTTTTGTTGTTTGCTCACTAGCGTTTTTATCATTTTCACGACGTAGTCTGCCAAGCAAACGCTGACGCATCTCAAACGCTGCTTTACGCGTAAAAGTAATGGCGAGTATGTTTTCTGGCTCTTCACAGTGTGCGAGAAGTTTTAAATAGCGTTGCACCAGCAGTTCTGTTTTACCAGACCCAGCTGGAGCCTGGACACAATATGAATTGCTGATATCAAGTGCTTGTTGTCTCGCATCCTGATCAATGAGTCCGGCTTTAGTCATAAAGGCTGCTGCCTGTTTGGGTTTGAAGTGTTTT
>JAYPJO010000128.1:0-2929 GCA_038128465.1 Gammaproteobacteria bacterium | reverse complement strand
TGTTTTTATGCGACAGAAAGCATCTAGATGACAGTGCTGACAGCTGAGAGCTGATTGCGGTTTGACAGCAACATAACCGTCTAAAAATTCCTGTGCGATACTAGATAAAATTGTTTGCCAGTATTGAAGCAGATCCTCCCAGCTATAATTTTCTGCAAGATTTTTATTTTGCTGTAAACCCGTGCCTGGGAAAGTCTCACTTTCCAGACTCAAGCCTTGGTAGCTTGCTGATTCAATATTAACCCGAGCATATAACAATGCATTAAGTGGTCTGAACTCTGCTGCCTGAGTCAGTGCGCTGGCGTAAAGTAAAAGCTGAGGATCTTCAGGCCGTTGATCGGCTGGAATAGCTGACTTGCCAATACCAGTCTTGTAGTCGATGAGGGCATAACCTTGATTGATTTTATCGATGCGATCAATTTTAAAGTTGAGTGTCAGATCAGTGTATTGCCATTGCAAATCATGTTCCCGAGCAACAACTTCAAATGAAGAACGCAAATGTTCCTGCGAGAGCCATTTATTCATCAGTTTAATCAGACGCTGTTTTTCCAGTCTCGCATACACTGGACTTAGTAATAGCTTATGTCGTTTTGCTAAAAAGCTTATACCGACTTCACAGGCTCTATCTATTAACTGCATAAGTTCAGGTTTTGAAATTTGCTTTAATTCACTTTGTGATGTCAGCTGCCCCCAGAAATATTCCAGTACTTTATGAATCATATTGCCAATATCCCTGACCGGTATTCCATAAGTAAACGCTGGTAGTTCAGTGGCCTGCAGCCTGTTAATAGCAAAAGCCTTAAAAGGGCATGCTGACTGATTTCTGATTAAACTGGTACCGCCGAGTAAAGGTTCATTGCTGAGCAGCTCTACGGTGCTGCTTTCTTCAAGTATTTCAATAAAGTTTGTTTTTTGTGATTGCGAATATAGTTCAAGGCTTGCGGGGTGAAGTTGCAAGGAGTCCGCATCTGTATGTATTGTTTCTATAGTTGCTTCTGAAAAAACTGCTGCCATTAGTGGGCTGGGGTAAAGTTCGCCAGATTCATTAGATCTGGGAAGGCTTAAGATAAGTTGTTCAGATGTATTAGTTCTTAATGCCTGCAGGTTATCGACTGCCTGTTTATGGATAGCAGCAGGGGATGAATTCGGTAAGTCTGATTTTTTTTGCAAGCCTAGAGGGATAAAGGGGTTTGCATGCTGATGAGCAGGCCATTGCAGATCGCTCAATCCCATAAACCAGATATGGGTAAAGCGTAAGTCCGCTGCCTCATAAGGACTGTAAATTTGTATGGGTGCTTCCTGCCGATGTTCGTTGTAATTGAAATCATGGATGATCTGCCTGAGTTCCTGAAGTGCCTGATTTAAAGTTATGCTCTGAATAAGAAACCCAAGTTTTTTGAATGTTTCAAGAATCTGATACCAGCAATGAAATAGCAGGCTGAATTGCTGATCTGAGTCCGCATCTGAACCAACAAGTAAAAGCAGCTGGCTGGTAAAAAAATCTGCCCAGGCTTCCGGTGTTTGTGAATATTTTTGTTGGCGACGCAGGTTTTCACATTGTTCCAGAGCCTGTGCAAGCATGGGGGAGTGCCAGCTTTGATCTGCCTGAGTCAGTTTGTAGCGTAATTCAGCACTACGGACTTGTGACTGAGCAGTGTCACGTAAATGAAATTCCAGGTTGGCCCGGTTCATTTCCTCTTCCTGGGCTATTAGTAAAGGTGATCGCAAGAGGTGACAGAGGTCTTTACAGCTGAGTTGTTCTTGATTGAAGGTTAATAATTCAGCAAGTTCACTTAACAGGGGAAAATCAAGGCTGAACCCTTTGCCCGAAGCAATGTTATATGGCGCCTTGTCTTTACTTGTAGCTTTAAAAGTTTCCTGAAAAATACTGTGAATCAGGTTGTAATGCTCTGTAATAGAGTTGCTGATAATGCCGATTTTTGCAGCAGGGTTATTTTTCAGGACAAGCTTGCTCCAACTGGCTGCCTTTCGTAATTCTGCGATCTCATCGTTATGACTTTGTATGGAAACAGCAGGATGGTTTTCATGCCATTGCATAAATTTCAGATCGATTTTGTTTTGCAATACCTCAAACAAGGATTTATAGAGAGGAGGAGGGTTAGTAAACCCTAAAAGGATAATTTTTTCAGATAATTGAATGTTGCTGGATTTAAGATAATTCAGTAGTTTTTGCAATAATTCTGAAAAACTGATGATTTTTTCTTGTTTGCAATATTTCTGGTATGCACTGCACCAGCTTAAAAATGCTGAGCAGTCATCAGTTTCATCGGTGGATTCTATTGAGGCATGATAGGTGCGTACACTGGCCAAAGTTATTTGCCATTGCAAAATTAGCCGGTATGCTTCTCTTACCCCTGATGCGGCATTTTCCAAACGAATCAGGGGCGACGAGAGATCATGCTCACGAATTATCTTTTTCCAGAGAGCCAGTTCCTGATTGCTTTCCAATACTGTCAATGCTGGGAACTGATCTTCATCAATAATCAGTTCCTGCACCAGTTGTCTTAACCAGATATCAACCGGGTAGATTTTGGGGCTTGTACAAACAGGATTGAACCCGTGACGTTTTAAGTATGAGCCGTAGTTTTCATGAACCTGTACAGCAGAACGGTGATTCGGAGTAAGTATGATCCAGTTGTCTTTCAGGGCGGCATCTAGTGAAGCCATGTCTATTACAGCATCAGGCATGAAGACTAGTTTATTATAAAAAAGCTACTTTGCCTCTTCTGGTTTTATAAAAAAACAGTTCAGCCGCATAAAGCATTGTGGGGCTTTTACTGTTATTCAAAACCTTATGCCGGTGACTGTATTGCACAGATCACCAGCAAGGACGAACCTTAATATTTTCAAATATAGTTGATCAGTCTGTCTTTCCGTTCCCAGAACGAGCTGTTTCAGTTACTTCGAG
>JAYPJO010000127.1:0-6056 GCA_038128465.1 Gammaproteobacteria bacterium | reverse complement strand
GCTCAGGGTTATGTCACCTTTGGCAGTGATTCCGGGCATCAATCCACCATTCGTTTCGATGGCCGCTTTTTTCTGATCGGCGAAGCCCTCAGAAATTTCGGGCATGAACAGGTTAAAAAAACCAATGATGTGGCTAAACAGTTAATCATG
Source organism: Gammaproteobacteria bacterium (assembly GCA_038128465.1). Lineage (GTDB taxonomy): Bacteria > Pseudomonadota > Gammaproteobacteria > Pseudomonadales > Pseudohongiellaceae > UBA5109. Next base: position 5,906 of record JAYPJO010000127.1, on the reverse strand, counting down.
GCGCGTTACAGCAGGCCCGCCCAATATTCCTATTTCATGGGCGGATCTCAGGGTGGTCATGAGGCATTCGATGCCGCACAGCGTTACGCTGAGGACTATGATGGTATCGTGGCTGGCTACCCGGCCCATAATCTGGTCATGCTGCATTTATCTGCACATCAATTTGCCAAAGCCTTGCTGGCCAATGATGGTGACAGCTGGCTTAACCCGGCAAAAGTCGAGGTGCTGACTAACGCAGTTTATGGCCGTTGCGATGCACTGGATGGTGCCGAAGATGGTATTATCAGTAATGTTGCCAGCTGTGCTATTGCGACTGCGGATTTAAAGTTATTACGTGATGAAAATCCCATCCGCTGTATCTCTGGTAATGATGCCGGTGATACCTGCCTGTCAGATGAACAAATTGAAGCGCTCAATATCATTGATACCCCTTTTGATCTGGGCTTCAGTATTTACCCTGATGATAATGGCAATAGCATTTATCCCAAATGGACACCCTTTGAAGGTTCAACCTTCATGGATGGCGGTTTTCCAAATCTGGGTGGAGAGGGCCCGGAGCAGGCACTGAATTATGGTCCTGCTGTCGCTACACCACAGTATGCTATCGCGCAGGATTTAACCTATGATGTCAATGAATTCGATCCGCTAAGTTATGCCGGCAGAATCGCAGAGCTGGGCAACCTGATCAGCGCCAACAGTGTTAACCTTGAGCACTTCAGGAATAAAGGCGCCAAGTTAATTTATTTTCACGGCTGGGCAGATGATTTTATCCCTGTGTATAGCTCCATTCAGTATTATGAGCGACTGCAAAACCGTTATCCTCAGGATGAGCTTGATGATTTTGTCAGGTTTTACACCGTCCCCGGCATGGGGCATGTGACTGGCGTATTTAATGCACGAATTTCCTTACTCAAAGCACTGGAAAACTGGGTAGAAAACGGTGAAGCACCTGGTGAGTTACTGGCGACAGATGCAAATCCGGATAGTGCAGGTCGAACACGTCCTGTATGTATTTATCCTGAATGGCCACAATTTGATGGTACGGGTAATCTTAACGATGCCAGCAACTTTGAATGTATTGCTGAATAAATGAATAGTTGAAGAGCTAAAGAATTAAAGAAAAAGTACCGGACAAAAAAATGTCGGAGCAGGTTAAACCTGCCCCGACATCTGTTTAGCTTTAGCTATGCTCTGAAAAATCAGGCTTCGCCTGATTCTTCCATTTCTGGCGCCACATATTCTTCAATGGGGACACCTTGTGCATTCATGGCTTCTGTCAGAATCGCCATGGTAGATTCGTAAATTGGCGTTTCATTTTGCATGCCACCGCCATTATTTTCTTCCTCTTCCATACCAGCTTCTGGAACACCACTGGCCACATCAAGCGCTGTTCGGTTATGGTCATCTTTAACAGACAGATCAGCACCTCTGGCTATCAGTAATTCAATGGCGTCATCTCGCCCAAGAGCGGCAGCTTGATGAAGAATGGTACCGCCAGTACCTACTCTCAAATTGATATCAGCACCATTTTCCATCAATACATCAAACAGTGGCATTTTTTCCTCAAAAGTAGGCTCAATCCTTTTATCGCGGGTAGGATCGGGTGGGCGATATCCGGTATATACATTCAGCAAAGCACCCAATGCAGTATTACCTTTGGAAAGCGCATTAACATCAGCACCATGCTCCAGCAGCAGTTCAACATGCTCCATTCGATCACCCATAGCAGCCCTGAATAGTGCTGTTTCACCTTCTGGACCTTTTTCACCGACAAAGCCTGTGCTGAAGACCGGAATACCAATCTCTGAGACTGCATCCAGATCAGCTCCCATTTCAATCATCATCATGTAGAGATCTTCAACAGTAGTCGTATTGTCATAATTGCTGGCAGCGTGCTCGAAAGCAAAACGCTTGTAAGGTATTTCCATGATATCCACCAGCGAGCCATCACTTAGATTCGCGCCACCTTCAATCAGCAATTTGGCCATATCCAGATTTTCATTGGTAGCGGCAACACGCAGAGGCGAGATGCCCTGGGGATCCAGAATGTCCGGATCAGCACCAGCTGCAAGTAACAGCTGTGCAGACTCTAAGGCATTTTCACGTGCTGCATGATGCAGTGAAGTCAGACCGCCATTGGGGAAATCACCCTGTACGCCGCCCTGATTGATACCTGAAAATAACAGTTCAGCAGAAACTGCATTCACATCGGCACCGTGCTGTATCAGCAAATCAACAACTTCAGACTGATTTGAGGCAGTCGCCCACATCAGAGGAGTCTGGTATGTATAGGTATCTCTGGCATCAACTTCAGCACCAGCATCAAGTAATGCCTCTACACCCTGTACTGCACCTGTCTTGGCTGCATTCATAAGGGCTGTATCGCCCTGCAGGGTAATAGCATTCGGATCAGCTCCAGCATCCAAAAGGATGGTAATAATTTCACTGTTACCATTGATGGCTGCCTGAATGGTAGGTGTCAACCCATAACGATTGGCAACATTAACATCAGCACCGGCATCAATGAGCAAACTGACCATGTTGGCCTGATCATAATAAACAGCCCAGAACAAAGCTGTGGTGCCGTCTGGCTGCTGTACGTTCACATCTTCACTTGAAATTGAAGACTGTAATCCGTCCCAGTCCTGATACTCGGCCATATCAACCAGGGCTGCAAAGCCCGGCTGTATCATGCCTGTCATCAGGATGAAAGCAGCAATTACAGATTTCATGCTTACTCTAGCTTTCATAATATTCCCCCAAAGCTGTAAATTTTTTAATTCAGTAAAAAAATTAAAATAGTACAAAAATCAATAACTTGACCAAACCACTTACAAGTAAGTAGCCTATACTACTATCTTATTTTGCCAGTGCAAAATAATTATTTGAATTCTTTCGCCAATTTTTCAATAAATTCCCTGATATCACCTTTTATAGCTAGCCCGGAACCTTCCAGATCATCCGGCAGGTCTGCATAATCCAGGTTTACCCTGACCAGATTGGCGTGTGCCAGTGAGCGGCTTATCTGCTCCATCGGCATGCGTACTATAGTTGGTGTGTTAAAGCCTGAACCCAGATCCAGTAACAGCACCCTTTTATCCATAATCTGCTGCAACCAGTTCATCAGGTTTTGATACTCTTCCTGATGGACCGCATCAACAAAAGAGCGATCAATACGAGCATGAATGAACATTTCACCGCCACAATTTGGGCAGGCCGGTACAACCTCATCGCTGGTTAACACCTGTTCTTCACTATCAAAAGCGTTATCCATCCGGTCCAGAAAAGGATTGATATCCCATACTTCCTGGCTGCAGGGTCGAGTACATTGAATTTTGCCATAGTCCCCCTGTGGCGCATAAAACCGCTCTCGATCGACACCATTTTTGTAGAACAATCCATCAACATTAGAGGTCATGACAAAGTAGTCTTTATCCACTATAAGTTCATACAATGACTTGTAAAGGGTATTCTCAATTTGGCTGAAATACACATATTCCAGATGCACCTTGTAATAACCCCACTGTTCTTTTTGCGTCCAGTAGGGATAGCCCATCAATTCATACTGCTTTCGAAAACCTTTTTTTACCCATCCCGGAAATACTTCTGCAAATTTTTCTTCATCCAGGTAACTGATTCCGGCTGCAGCAGTCAGGCCGGCTCCTGCACCAACCAGAACCGCATCCGCCTCTGATAGCATGGTGGCAACCCGGGCAATTTGTTGAGATGAAATAGGAGTCATGTCAGGGCAGCAAATACCTGCTCGTAAGCCTGTTTATCCTTGTCACTGAAGACATTGAAAATAACACAGTCAAGCTGATCAGGATTTTGTTCCAGCCAGTGCATCACTGCAGCAACTGCTACAGGCGCTGCACGCTCAATCGGGTAACCAAAGACACCAGTAGATATACAACAAAATGCTAATGAACGGATTGCGGATACTTCAGCCGCAATATCCAGCGCACTGTTATAGCACCCAGTTAATAATTCCTGATGCTGTTTCGTAACCTGCGACTGCACAATCGGGCCGACGGTATGAATAACATATTCAGAAGGCAGGTTGTAGGCACGGGTCACTTTTGCCATGCCGGTTGCTTCTAGAGTCTGCTGCTTGTGCATGATAATCTGGCAATCGCTTCTTAACTGTACGCCAGCACGACTGTGAATTACATTATCGATGCACTTATGTTGTGGGATAAAACAACCCAGAAGCTGATTGTTGGCAGCGTTAACAATGGCATCCACATTCAGGGTGGTGATATCTCCCTGCCACAAAATAATATCAGTAGCCCCTGCATTCATCACCGGGTCTTGAGCAAGGGTTGTTACTTGCACCAGCTGTCGGTCATGTAATTCACTTTGCAAAAGCCGATTCAAACGCTGAATACCATCTTCCGAAAGACTTGCCGGTGCCAGTAGAGTCAATGCAGAATCAAGCAGGATACGTTTACTGTCGCTATCCAGCTTTTCCACTTCATCAATTCCAAATCGCACAAGGTTTGACCGCAATTCGTCTAACAGCTCGTCTACAAGCATTCCTTGTTCCTGTACCGACAGTTTCAGTGGCGAAGCAGGAAAAGGCTCATGTAATGCAATGTCGTTTGCATAATCAGACAGGCGAAGGTAAGTCATGTACGGTTGAACATATTTTCTTTATAAAAAACGACTTGCTAAACCGTTTTTACAGGGTGTTATTAGGCAGTCCTATATTAGCGTTTAAGCTAGTATGGAATAAACAAGCATCTGAATTTTACAAAGTTACCCTCATTCATTAAATGGATTGGCAAACAAAGGATTACTTAAAAAGCTCTGATCAGTCAGGGACTCCAGGACGGATATGGAATATTGGTCAGAAATATTGGGTTGGAATGTGGGATTGAAATATTGGGAAAAGAAACAGGCAAATTAAAAAAGCAGCGCTTCAATTATCATCATGATAAAAGAAGCCACTGCTTTTGATATCGGGTTTTACAGGGCGAAACAATACATCAACCCGTCACCACCAGTATTAATCAGATTCTGCTGGGTGCAACCCTGGCTGTTATGCGCAGAATTCCAGTTAGGGAAGTCATGATGTCCAACTCGTGCCGTGCCGTCTTCACTGCTATCCGTCCAGTTATTGCAGGTCATATCGTCACCTGCCGGATAAGCCGTACCATCAGGTTGCGTACCGGTCAGGATATCGTGGCGATTTGGTGAAAAACCATTTCCCGGAATCTGGTTACCCGTAGCGGTAAGAGCTGTAAGCGGCCCCAGTCTGTGATTCATACTATGTAAATCATCAACATTGGCGGCAACGCGGTATCCATTGGCGTTGAACCATGGGCCTTCACCAATTCGGTCACGGGCATTTACTGCATTGGGTCCCTGTGTGCTTAAATAAGCCCGGAAAGTTCTATCGATTCCGGCTGCATCAGCCTGACTCTGGCAAATAGCATCTGCTCCGGCCAGACCCCCCAGATCTCCACCATTGCCAGAACCTACACTTGTTATAAAAAAACTGACAGGCCCAGTCGGAGGTTGGGCGACTGTCGCTGTAGAACCCATGACACCTGCAAGAACAATTGATGCCAGAAATAATATTTTGTTTCTCATGATGACTCCTTATTTTGATTTTATATTTTGTTAAATAAGCCAAAACAACCCTGGCAAGCTACCTGGTTATTACAAGTTTCCCTGCTAGAGAACATAAGCTACTGTATTTCTGCCTTGGAATTCAATCTCTATTGAACTTAAAAGTGCAATGTGGTGAAGTTGATCAATCTGCTATATCAGGTCTGACCAGCATTTTACGGAAGCTTCTCATTACCACGCGCTGCCACCACAGGATAAAACCGGTTATAAACATGGCAGCGGGAATCAGACTGATAAAGACCAGTGCCCAGGTGATCCAGGCAGCTTCAAAA
>JAYPJO010000126.1:4071-6076 GCA_038128465.1 Gammaproteobacteria bacterium | reverse complement strand
TACCGACGTAATCCCACATAAGCCGTCTGATTTCATCCCAGTTATGTGAAATGACAACATCTTCATCCGAATCTGTGACCCGGCTTTCGTCCCAGAAGGGGGGGGTGGTAAAAAATTGAGTCTGTTCATTCTTTTGTCTGATATCTTCAGCAGCCGAAAAGGCAAAGACAAAACATTCAAGCAGAGAGTTACTCGCCATGCGATTGGCGCCATGCAAGCCGGTAAAACTGGTCTCACCTATAGCGTAAAGGTTGGCGACGTCAGTCACGCCATTAGTGTTCACCATAATGCCACCACAACTATAATGAGCAGCTGGGACTACGGGGATCTGTTGGGTGCAGATATCAATTCCAAAGCTCAGGCATTTCTTATGTATGCTCGGGAAATGGCTCATAATGAATTCAGGTGATTTATGGGTGATATCAAGATATACACAATCACAACCCAGACGCTTCATCTCGGAATCAATGGCACGGGCAACAATATCTCTCGGGGCCAGCTCTGCGCGTTCATCGTAATCGGGCATGAAGCGTTGTCCGTCTGGCAACCGCAGCAGGCCGCCTTCGCCACGCAAAGCTTCTGAGATCAAGAATGACTTGGCATGAGGATGGTACAAGCAAGTAGGGTGAAACTGGTTAAATTCCAGGTTGGCAACCCGGCAACCGGCTCTCCAGGCCATGGCTATACCATCACCGCTGGCACCGTCAGGGTTTGAGGTATAAAGATAAGCCTTGCTGGCGCCACCTGTTGCCAGTACAACAAAGCGGGCTATATAGGTGGAGATAGCACCGGTATTTTCATCAAGAATATAAGCACCAATACAGCGGTTATTTGCTTCACCCAGTTTGTTGCTGGTGATCAGGTCGATGGCAACCGTATTAGTCAGTACCGTAATATTTGAATTTTCCAGTACTTTCTCTGACAAGCTTTTGAAAATCGCTTTTCCGGTCGCATCAGCTGCATGGATGACTCGACGATGACTGTGACCACCTTCCTGGGTCAGGTGAAAATCGGAAAAAGATGACTGTGAATCATTTGATTTATTTGCAGTAACTGAGTTTTTTTCCAGCAGGCTGAATTTAACGCCTTGCTGCATTAACCATTCAATACACTCTGGGCCGCGACTGACTGCATATTCCACAACGTCTTTGTGACATAATCCGGCGCCCGCTACCAGCGTGTCTTCCACATGAGACTGTTCACTGTCCTGAGTATCTAATACTGCAGCAATACCACCCTGGGCATAATAGGTACTACCCTGGTGTAGGGTGCTTTTCGACAGGATGGTAACTTGTGTAAATTCAGCGATTTTCAGAGCCAGACTGAGACCGGCAGCGCCACCGCCTATGACAAGCACATCGTGATTACTGTATGCTGTTGAGGTAAATGAACCTTTCATGCTTAATTTGCTTGAAAATTTCACGCATTTTACCTATTTTGCCTGATGTAAGTAATTAAAAGGTAAGTGCTTGATTAGCAATAAAGAGTTGAGTCACTTGGCAACAGAAAAAAACAAAGCAACAGATCAGCAACTGGTTGATCAGGTATTCAAAGGTAACAAGCATGCCTTTGATCTGCTGGTATTGCGTTACCAGCACAGAATACTGGCTTTGGTATCTCGCTTTATTCGCGATCAAAGTGAAGTTGAAGATGTCTGTCAGGAAGCTTTTGTCAAAGCATATCGGGCATTACCCAAATTCAGGGGTGACAGTGCTTTTTATACCTGGCTGTATCGTATAGCCATAAACACAGCAAAAAACCACATGGTAACCAAGGGTAGAAGACCGCCGGGGACTGATGTCGATCTCGGGGACGCTGACTTGGCAGAATTACCTACGGAATTGATTGATAACGGCAGCCCGGAAGCTACCCTGACCAGTAGTGAGCTGCATCTGCTTATTGACAATGCCATTGAGCAATTACCTGAGGATTTGCGAGCTGCCTTTACCCTGCGGGAATTTGGCGGATTGAGCTATGAAGAAATAACTCAGATCATGGATTGCCC
>JAYPJO010000126.1:0-4061 GCA_038128465.1 Gammaproteobacteria bacterium | reverse complement strand
TAATAAGCCCATTTTTACAGGACGGACAGACTGTAATTAAGCCTGAAAGTGGTCAGGATTCGGGTTTTAAGCATAAATAAGCGATTTTTAAGGAATTTTTTGTATATTTTGTTGTCTAGAGTGTAGAGCCTGATTTTGCAAGGGATTTAACTGTAAGCCAGTAGGATTGAAGGATTCCGAAAAGCATTCGAAATTGCAAAGAAATAGTTAAAGCAGTTTTAGTAATGTCAGTAATAAAAGTAATAAAGTAGTGATAGTAAACAGTAGTAAAAAAAGAACTGATATATGAGTAAAGGTGAAGAAAAACTTAACGAGTCTCTATCTGCATTGATGGATAATGAGGCGACTGAATTTGAATGCCGTCGCGTACTCAAAGAATGTGAAGTTAATGATGAGATAAAACTCAAGTGGGAACGTTTTCATTTGCTGAGTACAGCCATTAAGGGTGATCTCGACAGGCGTATAAATACTTTTGCTGCAGGACATGCTGAAAACCAAAATAAAGAGAGCCTGAAAAGCATCGATTTACTGGCGCGAATTAATGCAGAACTGGATGGTCTGGAAGACAGTGCTGTTTCTGATCAGGTTCTCAACAAGCAGCAGAGCATTAATTCTGAGGCTGGAAAATTTTCAGGCTATGTTATGCGTCTGGGGCAAGGAGCAATTGCTGCTTCAGTTGCTGCAATCGTATTGTTTGCCAGTGGCACCTTGAACCCTGTTGTCGCACCAGAACTCGAGCTGCAAGTTGCTGAACAGACAGTACAGGACGAAAGCCTACCCGTGTTTGATGATAGCTATTCCCCATCCCAGTTTAGCCGAGTTCCACAGCTAAATACTGAATTTGCCGCAACAGATACTTCGGATGAAGCTGCCCGTGTCAGACTGAGACAGGCAGTTTTCCAGGAGTTTGTCGGTGAGCCTCAGGAATCAATTGAATTGCCTGTCAATTTCAATCTGATTATAGATGACGAGCCAGAAGAGTAAATTAACAGCAATTAGCTGAAACCCATTACCTGAAATTCATCAATAGAATCGAAGGTTCGTCCCCAATTCCTCGGTTATCCTTTCTCTGGCATAATGTATTTTAACAACAGGCGTTTTTAATGTGTCGTGTGTAATTTATCGCGGTATAAACTATGGTAAATGAGCTGGTCAGGGTAACTGCAATAGAACCAGAGCAACTAATTTTGCAGTCTGCACAAAGTGCAGCCTGTACCAGTTGTAAGGTGAAAACTTCCTGTGGTCAGCACCTGTTTAATAGTGGTGATTCTCTTAAAGCGATCATTTTGCCGCGCCGGTTGTTTTCAGAAACTCCGGATATGCAGGAATTGGAACAAGGCGAGAAGGTTCAGATAAGCATTCAGGCCGCTGACCTGGTAAAAATAAGTTCATGCCTCTATCTAGTACCCATTGCAGTCATGTTACTGACAGCTTTATTGGGCGAGATAGCCAGGTTGCATGAAGTGTTTATTATTGTTGCATCTTTCGGCTTGCTATTAATCAGCATTAAACTGACAGCAGTTTACTTGCTTGATCACACCAGCCTGTTCAGTCTGGGCTTGCAGAAAATACCAGGCGAAAAAAATGTACAATAGATATCAACTCCAGGAATATTTTATTCGGCAAACACAAAAAAAATCTTTTCAGAGACTGTGAAAAATATGTATAGAATTTTTTTATCAACATTCATGATGCAACTTGGTCTATTGCTTTCTTCACCGGCCTTTACCCAGGCTCTACCTGATTTTACCGAGCTGGTCGAAAATACTGCTCCGGCTATTGTTAATGTAACTATCAGAAGCACTGTCACTGGTACAGACCCATTCGAAGATTTTGATGGTGACCGTGAAGAACTGGAAGAGTTTCTGGAGTTTTTCGGCGATCGTTTGCCCGATCAATTTAATCCGGGAGAACGCCAGAGCTCATCCTTGGGGTCCGGTTTCATCATTTCTGAAGATGGTTACATTGTGACGAACCATCATGTTGTTGATGGTGCTGATGAAATTACCATCACTTTGAATGACCAGCGACAATTCAGTGCAGAGGTGATTGGTTCTGATCCGCGATCTGATCTGGCATTATTGAAAATTGCAGTTGAAGGGTTATCAACGGTCGCCTTTGGTAATGCTGATGATGTGAAAGTAGGGCAATGGGTTCTTGCGATAGGTTCGCCTTTCAATTTAAGTCATTCAGTTGCTGCGGGGATTGTTAGTTTTGTTGGCAGAAGTTTGCCTCCGCAGATCACCGGACAGGGAAATTATGTTTCATTTATCCAGACCGATGTTGCTATAAATCCGGGTCATTCGGGTGGCCCCCTGTTTAATATGGCTGGTGAGGTTATCGGTGTAAATTCCCAGATATACTCCAATTCCGGTGGGTCAATTGGTTTGTCTTTTGCGATACCGGTTGATATCGCATCCAATGTGATCAATCAGTTATTGCAGACTGGCAATGTTGCCAGGGGCTGGATGGGTGTTGCTATAGCAGATGTCACTCAGGACCAGGCTGATCTTTATAATCTGGCAACCCCAAAAGGAGCCTTTGTCAACGATGTGCTGCCTGGTGGGCCGGCAGAAGCTGCTGGTTTTCAGGCAGAAGACATTATCCTGCGCTATGATGGCGATGAAATCAGAAATAGTGCTGATTTGCCTTACCATGTTGGACTTTCAATGCCAGGCAGTGAGGTTGAGGTAGAGCTGGTTCGTCAGGGGCAGCTCCAGTCCATCCGATTTCTGGTTGGTGATCTGGATGCTGTTTCAACTCAGCAGCCATTTCAACTGGGTACCATAGACAATGATGAAAACTCACTGGGGCTGTCGGTAACAGAATTAAGTGATGCAGAAAAACAGGAACTTGGTCTCGATTATGGCTTGCGGATTGACGCTATTACCGGGCAGGCTGCTGAACAGGCTGGTTTACAGGCTGGGGATGTTATCCTTAGCCTGAACGGCAAAATTATGAATTCCATCGCTGATCTGGCAGAAATTGACGGGAATTTACCCTCAGGCACGCCCTTACCGGTTTTGGTAGAAAGAAATAGTCAGCAATCATTTTTCACCCTGGTAATTGACGGTTAACGCATACAAATTTCCTGCTTATTTATACCCAGTTATTTCTGTGTTTACGATTCTTCATGTTACGGTCGAGTTACTGTAGACTTGCGACTTTTTTTACAATAGCAATTAACCAGAGCGAGCCTCCCTGTTGAGTGACTTAGGCCACATCCGTAACTTTTCAATTATTGCCCATATTGATCATGGCAAATCGACTATCGCTGATCGTTTTATTCAGCAGTGTGGAGGTCTGAGTGAACGTGAAATGTCCGACCAGGTGCTTGACTCAATGGATATTGAACGGGAGCGGGGCATCACCATCAAGGCTCAGAGTGTCACCCTGAATTATAAGTCTCTGGATGGCAAGACTTACCAGTTAAACTTTATCGATACGCCCGGTCACGTGGATTTCAGTTACGAAGTATCCCGCTCACTTGCTGCCTGTGAAGGCGCCTTGCTGGTGGTCGATGCTGCCCAGGGCGTGGAAGCTCAATCCGTAGCAAACTGTTATACCGCTATTGAACAGGGACTGGAAGTGATTCCGGTGCTCAATAAAATGGATCTCCCACAGGCCGAGCCTGACCGGGTGAAGCAGGAAATAGAAGATATTATTGGTTTGGATGCCCAGGATGCAGTGCTGGCAAGTGCCAAAAGTGGTGAGGGTATTACTGATATTCTTGAAAATCTGATTCAATTGGTTCCTCCTCCTGAAGGGGAGATAGACAATGATTTGCAGGCTCTGATTGTTGATTCCTGGTTTGATAATTACCTGGGCGTTGTTTCTCTTGTACGGGTCAGACAGGGCTGTATTCGCAAGGGAGATAAAATTATTGCGAAATCTACCGGAAAAGTTCATGTGGTTGATAATGTTGGTATTTTCAGCCCCAAAAGATCAGTAACCACTGAATTAAAAGCTGGTGAAGTGGGGTTTATCGAAGCAGGCATAAAAGAAATTAAAGGTGCGCCAGTAGGGGATACCATAACCCATGCCAACACACCGGAAGTGGA
>JAYPJO010000125.1:5635-6087 GCA_038128465.1 Gammaproteobacteria bacterium | reverse complement strand
CGATATATTTAAATTAGCGCTCTACATTACTTTGAATAAGTCCCATCGAGGTTTTTACATTTACTTTGTATTAAATTTTCTAATATCTTAATTTAGTAGATAACCAGTGGCGGTTCATCCAGAGCAGCTAGTTGTTCGCGCAGCTCCAGAATATGTCCGGCCCAATAATTTTCAGTATTAAACCAGGGGAAGCTCAGGGGAAAAGCCGGATCATCCCAGCGACGCGCCAGCCAGGCACTGTAATTCATCAAACGCAGGGTTCTGTATACCTCGATCAATGCCAGCTCACCGGGATTGAAGTGATAAAACTCATTATAGCCATCGATCAGTTCAGATAACTGGCGCAATCGCTGTTCCCTGGAGCCTGATAGCAGCATCCATAAATCCTGAATTGCAGGACCCATCATACAATCATCCAGGTCAACAAAATGAGGGGTATCATCACGCCACAA